>JAUHVN010000483.1 GCA_030425055.1 Actinomycetes bacterium
GGCATCCGTCTGCCCGATCGGGCGTGCCGCGAGCGCGCGATCCCACCTGGCCGCGATCCACACCGCCGCGAGGCCGGGCACCACGACGGCGGCCTCCATGATGAGGGCGTACGCACCGAGCGGCAGATCGACCGACGCGATCGCCATCGCCGTGATCGACGGGACGACCGCCACGATCGCGACCACCCACGTGAGCGGATGCCTGCCCCGCGCGATCAGCCAGCCGCCGACCGACGCGAGCAGCGTGACGAAGCCCTGGTTCAGGACGAACGACCACAGCGTCACCGGATGCACGATGGCACCGACACCCCGCTCGATGCCGAGAGCCGCCCACAGCAGCAGGACGACCAGTGCGAGCGTGATGCCGCCGATCCGGCCCGCGATCGGGGTCGGCAGCATCGCGAGCGCCGCCGTGAACGCGGCGAGGATCACGATGAACTGCAGCACGTTGAGCAGCGGCACGTCGGTGCTGATCGATCCGGTGTAGCTCTCGGCCTGGATGATCGCGGTGAAGTCCGTCGTGATGGCGAGGTAGGTCGCGAACAGCTGCGTCACGACGGCGGCGCCGTACCGCGCCCCGCGATCGAAGCGCAGCCGGGGTCCCATGGCCGTCACCCTAGTGCACGCCCCCTAGACTCGTGCCACTGCGAGGGGGTGGCGTGTGACCGAAGCCGACGAGCCGACCGGGTCGGGGACATCCGCCGATGCGCCCTCGCGCCGCGACTTCCTGCGCACCGCCGGCATCGGCGCCGCGGGCCTCGCCGTCGGGGGTGCGGCGGGAGCGGCCGTGACGGCGGCGGCGACGGCGCACGTGCCGCAGTACGCGCCGCTCACCGAGCGCGACGAGCCGGGGTTCGATCACGTCGTGGTCCTGATGTTCGAGAACCGCAGCTTCGACAATGTGCTCGGCCGGCTGTACACCGGCGCGCAGAAGGACAGCGCGGCCTTCGACGGATTGAACCAGGGCTCGTACTCGAATCCCGGGCCGAACGGCGACACGATCGACGCCTACGTCTACGACGGGTCGACCGACTCGATCATGCAGCAGCCGCAGCCCGACCCCGGCGAGACCTACCCGCACGTCAACACGCAGCTGTTCGGAGTGATCGACCCCAAGAGCAACGCCACCGCCACCGAGAGCGAGGGCCTGCAGCCGCCCTACAACACGCCCCCCGCCGGGCAGTCGGCATCCAACGACGGCTTCGTCACCGACTACATCGTCAACTTCCGCATGACCAAGGGGCGCGAGCCGACCGCCGACGAGTACCGCGTCGCGATGGGCGGCTTCACGCCCGAGATGCTGCCGGTGCTCTCGACGCTCGCGCGCGAGTTCGCGGTGTTCGACCGCTGGTTCGCGGGTGTGCCGTCGCAGACGTTCTGCAACCGCATGTTCTTCCACGCATCGACCTCGAACGGGTTCGTCACCAATCAGCGCGACGGCGGCTACTACAAGTGGATCAGCGGGGCGCCGGCCTCGACGATCTTCAACCGCCTCGAAGAGGCCGGGATCTCGTGGCGCGTCTACTACGACCCGACACAGCTCGTGTCGCTGACCGGGATGCTGCACGCCCCGGTGCTGCGTCAGTACTGGAAGTCGAACTTCCGGCTCATGGAGCAGTTCCACGAGGACGCGAAGAACGGCAACCTGCCCGCGTACGCCTTCATCGAGCCGCGCATGGTGTTCAACCACAACGACATGCACCCGCCGTGGGGCGAGGCCAAGGAGGGCAAGATCACCCTCGACGACGGCTCGGTGATGGAGCTGCAGAACAGCGGCTACTCCGACGTGCGGGCCGGCGACGCGCTCGTGCAGGAGGTGTACGACGCGATCCGCACCGCCGACAGCTCGACGGGGTCGAACGCGATGAACACGGCGCTGCTGATCACGTTCGACGAGCACGGCGGCACCTTCGACCACGTCGCACCCCCGTCGGCGGTGCCGCCCGACGCG
>JAUHVN010000051.1 GCA_030425055.1 Actinomycetes bacterium
GACGAACACGCTCGCGACCGCGAGCACGACGAGGCCGGACACCGCGAGCACCCCCGCCCCGGCGCGGGTGGCGCGGGGGGCGGGGGCGACGGCGGTGGGTGCGAGCGTCACCGGCTCAGGACAGGCCGTCCTGGATCTGGTCGATCATCGTGTTCACCGCGGTGAGACCGCTCATCACGATGTACCAGGGCGCCGGGTCGAGGTAGACGACCTGGCCGCTCTGCCACGCCGAGGTCTGCGCGACGAGCTCGTTGTCGAGGATCTGCTCGGCGGTCTCGGTGCCTTCGCCGGTGGCGGCGTCGCGGTCGACGACGAAGAACCAGTCGGGGTCGGTCTCGAGCAGGAACTCGAACGAGACCGGGTCACCGTGCGTCGCGGCCTCGACGTCTTCGATCGCGGGCGTCACGCCGAGCTCGTCGTGCAGCCAGCCGAAGCGCGAACCCGGCCCGAAGGCCGTGACCTCGCCGCCCGAGGTCAGCACGATCAGGCCGGAGCCCGCATCGGCGGCGAGGTCCTGCGTCTCGGCGATGCGATCCTCGATGGCCGCGAGCGCGGCATCCGCCTCGTCCTGCAGGCCGAAGATCTCGCCGAGGGTCTCGGTGTTCGCCTCGAAGCTGCCGAGGAAGTCGGTCCAATCCAGCGACAGGTCGACGGTCGGCGCGATCTCGGTCAGCTCGGGGTACGCGGCGGCCGATCGGTTCGCAACGATGATGAGATCGGGAGCGGCCGCCTCGATCGCGGTGTAGTCGGGTTCGAAGAGCGTGCCTGCGTTGAGGTATTCGTCCGACTCGTAGTCGGCCAGGTAGGCGGGCAGGTTGCCCTTGGCGACGCCGGCGACCTCGACGCCCAGGGCGTCGAGCGTGTCGAGGCTCGCCAGGTCGAGCACGATCACCGCCTCGGGGTTCGCCGGCAGTTCGGTCACACCCTGGGCGTGCTCGATCGTGAGCATGTCGGGGGCTGCCGCGGCGGCCGGTTCGGCGTCGTCGCTTCCGGTGGCGCAGCCGGCGAGGACGACGGCGGAGGCGAGGGCGAGGGATGCCGCGGCGAGCGGGCGGGCAGTGCGCATGCGTGTACTCCAGACACAGGTGTGAGCGGCGACGCGGAACCGTCGCGCGGGCGCGCCGAACGGCTCCGACGGCGTCGTCGTGATGGACAGGCGGGCCGTGGCACCCGGGGTGCGGACCCAACGCGAGTTAGGTTAGCCTAACCATTGTGATGCTGTCGACCACCGACTCCCCGGATGCCCCGACCCGCCCGTTCCGTCTCGAGATGCGCGGCCTCGATCTGAGGTTCAGAGCCGTCCGCCTCGCCGCGCGCGAGTGGCTGACCCCGTCGTACGTGCGCGTAAGGCTCGAGGGCGACGACCTGCGCGGCTTCGACTCCCCCGGGTGCGACGACCACATCCGGGTCTTCTTCCCGGACGGAGCACCGAGCTCCGTCGAAGAGCTGCGCGCCGCGCCGAGCCGCGAATACACGCCGGTGGAGTGGGGCGACGACTGGCTCGAGCTCGAGTTCGCGATCCACGGCGACCATGGCGTCGCGGCACCGTGGGCGGCCACCGCGCCGCTGGGCGCGCCCGCGGGCGTCGGCGGACCGCGCGGTGCGAAGGTGCTCACCGGGCGCCCGGACGCCTGGTTCCTCGCCGGCGACGAGACCGCGGCGCCCGCCATCCGGCGCTACGCGGCGCTCATGGACGCCGATGCCGTCGGCCGCGTGCTCGTCGAGGTGCCCGACGCCGCTCATGCGCTCCCCGTCGACGCCCCGCCGGCGGTCGTCGTCGAGCAGGTGCTGCGCGGCGACGCGCCCGCAGGTTCGGCACTCGCGGCCCGGCTCGACCAACTCGGCGCGGATGACCACCCCGAGGGGGCCGTCTTCGGCTTCGTCGCCGCCGAGCAGAGCATCGTCAAGACGGGTCGCGCGCTGCTGCTCGACCGCTGGGCGCTGCCCGCTGACGAGGTGACCGTCAAGGGGTACTGGAAGCGCGGCGAGACCGAGTACCACGCGCCCCACTGACCACGTCCCGTCGGCGGCCGAGCGCGTCTACCCGAGCAGCTCGGGACGCGCGAACTCGCGGCCGTGCACGTGCTCATCGAGGAACGCGAAGACCGTCTGGTACCAGATCACCGCGTGCTGCGGCGAGAGGATCCAGTGGTTCTCGTCGGGGAAGTAGAGGAATCGGTGCGGCATCCGCCCGTCCTCGTCCGCGTGGTGCTCGGCCAGATCGGACCACAGCCGCAGCCCCTCGCCGATCGGCACGCGGTAGTCCTTGTCGCCGTGGATGACCAGCAGCGGTGTGCGGATGTCGGCGACGCTGTGGTGCGGTGACTGCGAGGCGATCCCCTCGGCCGTGAAGATCCGACTCCAGAACTCGGAGTCGTCGGTCGTCGGGCCGAACTGGTCGAGGGCCCACAGGCTCGCGTGAGTGACGATCGCGCGGAAGCGGTCGGTGTGGCCTGCCACCCAGTTGGCCATGTAGCCGCCGAACGAGCCGCCCATCGCCGCGGTCTTGTCGGCGTCGATGTCGTCGCGTGCCTCGACGGCGTCGGTGATCGCCATGAGGTCGGTGAATGGCTCCTCGCCCCACGCGTTCCAGCCGCGCGCCACGAAGTCGAGGCCGTAGCCCGTCGACAGCCCCGGATCCGGCAGCAGCACGGCGTATCCCCGGGCCGCGGCGAGCAGGGGCGCCCAGCGCCAGCTCCACGCGTTCCAGCTCGCGAACGGACCGCCGTGGATCCACAGCAGCAGCGGTGCGGGGGATGCGGCATCCGCCCCCTCGGGCAGCACCAGCCAGCCGCGGATCCGCGTGCCGTCCGACGCCGAGGTCTCGACCTCGGTGAGCGTGGCCGTCGTCGACGGCGTCGGGGCCGGGGTCGCGAGCGGCGTCACGGCGCCGTCGACGCCGATGCGCACCGGATGCGGCGGCTCGACCCAGCTCGAGCGCAGCGCGACGTAGCCGCCGCCGACACGGTCGACGCCGACGTGGGTGTACGCGTAGTGGTCGTCCGTCAGCTGCTCGGCGGCGCTTCCGTCGAGGGGCAGACGGAACACGGGGCCGCGGCCGTCCTGATCCGCGGTCGCGATGAGCGCGGCGTCGTCTGAGTCGAACGCGAGCTGCGTCGGCCAGCGATCCCAGTCGGTCGCGATGCGTCGCGCACCCGAGCCGTCGAGCCCGCACACCCACACCTCGGCGTCGAAGGGCCGCTCGGCCGAACCGCGGTCACTGCGCACGAAGGCGAGCGTCGTCCCGTCGTGGCTCACGACCGGTTCGCCGAAGTCCACGCCGTCTTCGTCGAAGAGCACCGTGCGCTCACCGGTCGCGACGTCGATCGCGACGAGGATGCTGCGCGCGCTGCGCGGCAGACTACGCCGCATCCCGGCGAACAGCGTCGCGCCGTCGGGCGTGAGCGCGGCGCCTTCGACATCGGCCGAGCGCCGCGGCGCCGGAGTGAGGTCGCGCGGGCGCGGCAGCGAAGTCGGGTACGGGGTCGAGGCATCCGCATCGGCATCGGCGGTCTCGGCCGCCTCCTCCGCGATCGCCGCGGCGATCGTGTCGTCGAGCGCGGCGAGGTCGAGGGCGAGCAGGTGGGGCTCGGCCGGGCCGAGGTCGTGATCCCAGTGCCGCACCGGGTAGGAGTCGTGCAGGATCGCCGACACCTTCTTGTCCTTGCGCTTCTTGCGCAGGGCGGCCTCGTCCTCGAGCGTCGCCGCGCCGGGCAGCAGGTCGGCCGAGACGACGACCGCATCGGATGCCTCGGCGACCGCGGCGAGCGCCGACACTCCGCCGGCGAGCCGCGTGACGGGCCGGCCCTCGCCGCCCGCGGCCGGCAGCAGCCACAGCTGGCCCGCCTCGGGGGCATCGTCGCCGTCGGGTCGCTCCGAGACGAAGAGCACATCGCCGTCCGCGGTGAACGCGGCACCGGCCTCGCCCTTCGCCGACCGCGTGAGCCGCCGCGGGCTGCCGGTGCCGTCGGCGGGAACCTCCCACAGCGAGCGCTCGTAGCCGGTGGCGTCCTTCTTCAGCGCCGCGACCGTGAGCACGGCCCGCGTGCCGTCGGGTGACAGCGCGAGGGCTTCGACGCGGGGCAGGGCGATGTAGGTGTCGAGGTCGTCGTACGCAGTCGGCATGGCCTCCACGGTAGCCGCGCTCGGTCGCCGACGCTTCGCCGGTTCGGCCAGGATGGAAGGGACGGGAGGAGTCGTGGTGCGCATCGCGGTGGCAGGCGGGACCGGCATGGTCGGCGCGCATGTCGTCGAACTCGCCCGTCAGCGCGGACACGAGCCGGTGGTGCTGGCTCGCAGCCACGGCGTGGATGTCATCACCGGCGTCGGGCTCGGCGAGGCCCTCGAGGGCGTCGACGTCGTGATCGACGTCTCGAACGTGACCACGCTGCGCACCGACGTGTCCGTGTCGTTCTTCGCCGGAGCCGCCAAGAGCCTGCTGACCGCGGAGCGGGCTGCCGGAATCGGCCATCACGTCGCGCTCTCGATCGTGGGTGCGGATGCGGCGCCCGAAGGCTACTACGCGGGCAAACTCGCGCAGGAGCGCCTGATCGAGGCCGGCGAGGTGCCGTGGACCGTCCTGCGCACGACGCAGTTCCACGAGTTCGCGGCGACCCTCTACGTCACCGCGAAGATCGGGTCGATGCGCGTCGCCCCGCGAGGGCGGCTTCAGCCGATCGCCGCACACGAGGTCGCCGCGCACCTGCTCGATCTCGCCGAGAGTGAACCGGCCGGCCGAGCCACCGAGCTGGCGGGGCCTCGCGAAGAGAGTCTCGCCGAGATGGTCCGCACGTACGCGAGGGCGGTCGGCTATCGCCGGCGCATCCCGACCGTCTCTCTGCCCGGCGCGCTCGGACGCGCGCAGCGCGACGGATCGCTTCTGCCCCGCCCCGGCGCGATCCTCGGGCACCAGACGTTCGACGAGTGGATCGACGCCCTGCCCGATGCGTGACCGCCGCTCGCCGGCTACATCTCCTCGTGCGTGTCGGGGTCGGCACCCCAGGCCCGGCCGCGCTCGAGACCCGAGATCGCGGCGACCTCGTCGTCGGTGAGCGTGAAGCCGAACACGTCGGCGTTCTCGATCTGACGCTGCGGGTCGGCCGACTTCGGGATCGGGGTCGAGTCCAGCTGCGTGTGCCAGCGCAGGACGACCTGCGTGGGCGTGACTCCGTGGATCTCGGCGAGCTCGCGCAGCACCTGCTCGGTCAGCAACTCGGTGCGCCGCGCGAGCGGGCTCCAGCTCTCGGTGCGGATGCCGTGCTCGGCGTGGAACGCGCGCAGCGCGCCCTGCGGGAAGTACGGGTGCAGCTCGACCTGGTTGACCGCGGGCGTCACGCCGGTCTCGTCGATCAGGCGCGTCAGCATCCGCTCGGTGAAGTTCGAGACGCCGATCGAGCGGACCCGCCCGCGCTCGCGCGCGTCGATCATCGCGCGCCACGTGTCGACGTACTTGTCGACGCTCGGGTTCGGCCAGTGGATCAGCTGCAGGTCGATGCGATCGACGCCGAGGGCGGCGGCGGAGCCGTCGATGCTCGCGCTCGCCTCGTCATAGCCGTGGTGGCGCCCGGGGATCTTCGAGGTGATGAGCAGTTCGTCGCGGTCGACGCCGCTCGCGCGCACGGCCTCGCCGACCTCGGCCTCGTTCTCGTAGTTCACGGCGGTGTCGAGCATCCGGTAACCGGCGCCGATCGCGGCGACCATTGCCTCGACTCCGGAGGGGCCGCGCAGGTTGTAGGTGCCCAGACCCAGCTCGGGGAACCAGGTGCCGTCGTTCAGGGTCACGGTGGGGATCGTCAGCATGTGTCCATCCTGCCGTCCCCCGCGACGACCGGGGCCGCCGGCGCCGTTCAGCCGATCCCGACGAGTTCGGCGGCGCGCGAGTCGGCGATGACCCGGTCGAGCGCTTGCGTGAGGTCGTCGGTCAGATCGTCGACGTGCTCGAGGCCGATCGAGAGCCGCACGATGCCGGCACCCGGCTTGGCGGCCGCGACCACCGGACGGTGCGTGAGCGAGGCGGGATGCTGGATGAGCGTGTCGACGCCGCCGAGCGAGACCGCGTGGGTGATGAGATCGCACGAGTCCGCGACCATCGCCGCCGCACGATAGCCGCCGACCAGCTCGATCGCGAGGATCGAGCCCGGGCCGTCGCACTGGCGGCCCAGCAGGCCGGCCGGGTCCTGCCCGGGCAGGCCCGGGTAGAGCACGCGTGCCACGGCGGGGTGCCGACCGAGACGCTCGGCCAGGATGCCGGCCGTCTGCTGCTGGGCGCGCACGCGCACGGGAAGGGTGCGCAGCCCGCGGTGCAGCATGTAGGCGGCGAAGGGATGCAGCAGCCCGCCGGTGAGCGCGCGCACCTGGCGCAGGCGCTCGATCCACTCCTGCGGCGCGGCGACGACCCCACCCATCACGTCGCCGTGGCCGCCGAGGTACTTGGTGGCGCTGTGGAGCACGAGCGTCGCACCGAGGCGCGCGGGCTGCTGCAGGATCGGGGTCGCGAAGGTGTTGTCGACCAGCACGGGCACGTCGCCGGCCTGGGCGACGATCTCGGCGATGTCGACGAGCTCGAGCGTGGGATTCGCCGGCGTCTCGATCACGACCAGTCCGGTGTCGTGGCGCATGTGGCGCGCGACGTCATCGGCGTCGGCCCAGCTCACCTCGGTGCCGAGGAGCCCGGTCTCGAGCACGTGGTCGGTGCCGCCGTACAGCGGGCGCACGGCGACGACGTGGGCTTTGCCGGCCGAGGCGATCGCGATGAGGCACGCCGACAGTGCGGCCATGCCGCTCGCGAACGCCACCGCGCCCTCGGTGCCCTCGAGGTCGGCGAGGGCCTCCTCGAAGCGCGCCACGCCGGGCTGCCACAGCCGCTGGTAGACCGCGCTGCGACCGGGGCCGAGGTCGTGGCCGGTCGCGAGCTCCTCGTACGACAGCCCGCCGACTTCGACGTCGGGAAGGGCATTGGTCGTGGAGAGGTCGATCGGCGGCACGTGTCCGCCCGCAGCCCGGAGTCCGTGCATTCCACCGTGCACCGCACGTGTCTCGATCCGCTGTGACATGGCGTGATTTCACCAGATCCATCATCCTTTCTCAATTGACGCCGCAGATTCCACAGCTTCTCTGCGATGCATCGCGTATTCTGCGAGCGAACGCATCCTGGAGGCATCCGTGTCGAACGACGTTGAACTCGACCGCATCGACCGCGCGCTGCTGCGCGCGCTGTCGCGCAATGCGCGCGCCTCGGGCGCGGCTCTGGCCGCGGCGGTGGGCGTCGCCGAGTCGACCGTCTCATTGCGGATGCGGCGCCTCCAGCGTGCCGGCGTGATCCGCGGCTACCGGGTCGAGTTCGACAGCGATGTGCTCGGCGCCACGGTGCAGGCGCTGATCGCGGTGCGGCTCGCCAAGCACAACCGCGACGAGATCGAGGCGTTCCGCGCCATGGCGTCGGCACTGCCCGGGGTGTTGTCGCTCTTCCACATGGCAGGCGCGGACGACTACCTGCTGCACGTGCTCGCGCGGGACTCGGGCGAGCTGCGCGACTTCGTGCTCACGCACCTCACGGGGCATCCCGCCGTCGCGCATACGGAGACGAACCTGGTCTTCGAGCACGCCGACGCCGACGGCTGGCTGCAGCTGCTGGACTGAGCTACGGCCCCGACGCGTAGGGCGAGCGCGCCCACGTGATCGACGCGAGCACCGTCTGGCCGGCGATGCTGGGGTGGAAGTAGTCCGACGTCGAGATGTGCGCCGAGGTGAAGACGTACCCGGCGACGGCACCGCCGTCGTACGTGCATCGCGGGGTGGCCGCGCACGCCGACGCGATCGCGGCGTTGTAGGCGTCGACGCGGGCCTGCACCTCGAGACGTCGGGCCTCGTTCGTCGCGGTGGTGCTGTTGGCGTTCGCGAGCATCGACTGGCACACCGAGGCGATCGACCAGATGAAGCGGGCCGAGAACGAGGTCCGCGACACCTGCCACATGCGATACAGGTTCGGGATGCTCGCGATGAACACCTCGCCGTTCGGCCGCGCGCTCGCGTAGGACTGCAGCGCCGCGCTGATGCGCTGCTGGAACGTCGAAACGGGCGTCATCGAGGCGACGGTGGGTGTGCACGCGTCGTTCGCGCCGATCTCGATCGTGAGGTAGTCGGCGCCCACGGATGCCGCAGAGGCGACCTGCGCGCCGAGCTCGGCCGACGTCGCACCGACCTGGGCGAAGTTGTGCGCGGTGATCGTGTCGGTCGAGCGCGACTGCAGCTGCCGCCAGTGGGAGCCGATCGTCTGCGAGGATCCGGTCGACCAGCTGTACTGCGGCAGCTCACCGAACCCGGATGCGTTGTAGGCGACTGTGATGGAGTCGCCGGCTGCGGCCATGACGTCGGGGTAGGCGTCACCCGTCGGAGTCGGCGTCGGGGTCGGCGTGGGCGTCGGGGTCGGCGTCGGCGTCGGCGTGGGCGTCGGAGTCGGTGTCGGCGTCGGCGTGGGCGTCGGAGTCGGTGTCGGCGTCGGCGTCGGAGTCGGAGTCGGCGTCGGCGTCGGAGTCGGAGTCGGAGTCGGCGTCGGAGTCGGCGTCGCGGTGGGGGTCGGCTTGCCCTTGCCCTTGCCGGGCGGTGGTGCCGCCATCGCAGGGCCGGCGATGCCCGCGAGCCCGACCACCACGGCCACCGCGAATGCCGCGATGCTGAGCTTGCGCGAACGCTGCATGCCCATGACGTCCCCGTCCTCGTCCCCAGAGAACTCCCGCGCACGACGATGTGCGCGGCCCCCATTGCGCGTCAGGTTAGACCTCGGGCATCCGCGGGTCAATGGCCACGGACGAAATCGTCCGCCGCGGGACGCGCCGCCACCATGTCACGGCCACGCGGCCCCGGCTACTCTCGTTGGCATGAGCGCTCCGATCGATGCCACGACCACGCCTGCCTGGGCCGAGCTCGCCTCTCTGCGCGACGGGTTCTCGCCCGACCTGCGCGGCTGGTTCGCCGACGATCCCGGCCGCGTCGGGCGATTGAGCTTCGACCTCGCCGACCTGCACGTCGACCTCTCGAAGAACCTCGTCACCGACGACGTGCTCGCCGCCCTCGTCCGGCTCGCCGAGCAGACCGGCGTCGCCGAGCACTACGCCGCCATGCTCGCGGGTGAGCACATCAACACGACCGAGGACCGCGCGGTGCTGCACACGGCGCTGCGCCGCCCGCCCGGCGCATCCCCCGCCCTGGTCGTCGACGGGCAGGACGTCGATCACGACGTGCAGGCGGTGCTCGAGGCGATGGACGCCTTCGCCGACCGCGTCCGCTCCGGCGAGTGGACCGGCGTCACCGGCAAGCGCGTGCGCACCGTCGTCAACATCGGCATCGGCGGGTCGGACCTCGGTCCGGTCATGGTCTACGAAGCGCTCGCGCCGTACGCGGACGCCGGCATCGAAGCGCGCTTCGTCTCGAACATCGACCCCACCGACATCGCGCAGAAGACGGCGGACCTCGACCCCGAGACGACGCTGTTCATCGTCGCGTCGAAGACATTCACGACTCTCGAGACCCTCACCAACGCCCGCCTCGCGCGGGACTGGCTGTGGTCGCGACTGGCTGAGTACGGCGCGATCGGCGACGACGAGGCATCCCGCACCGAGGCCGTCGCCCACCACTTCGTCGCGGTGTCGACGGCGCTGGACAAGGTCGCCGCGTTCGGCATCAACACCGACAACGCCTTCGGTTTCTGGGATTGGGTCGGCGGCCGCTACTCGGTCGACTCGGCGATCGGGCTGTCGCTGGTGATCGCCCTGGGGCCCCGCGCATTCCGTGACCTGCTCGCCGGCTTCCACAGCGTCGACGACCACGTGCGCACCGCTCCTCTCGCCGAGAACGTGCCCGTGCTGATGGGGCTGCTGAACGTCTGGTACACGAACTTCCTCGGCGCCCAATCGCATGCCGTGCTGCCCTACGCGCAGCAGTTGCACCGCTTCGCCGCCTACCTGCAGCAGCTGACGATGGAGTCCAACGGCAAGTCGGTGCGGTGGGACGGAACGCCGGTCACCACCGACACGGGCGAGGTGTTCTGGGGCGAGCCCGGCACCAACGGCCAGCACGCGTTCTACCAGCTCATCCACCAGGGCACGCGGCTGATCCCCGCCGACTTCATCGCGTTCGTCAACCCCGCCTATCCTCTCGAGGACGGCGGACGCGACGTGCACGGGCTCTTCCTCGCGAACTTCCTCGCACAGACCAAGGCGCTCGCGTTCGGCAAGACCGCGGCCGAGGTCGAGGCCGAGGGCACGACCGGTCCGCTCGTCGCCGCCCGCACGTTCGCGGGCAATCGGCCGACGACGTCGATCTTCGCGCCCGCGCTGACCCCCGCCGTGCTGGGGCAGCTCGTCGCGCTCTACGAGCACATCACCTTCACGCAGGGCGTCGTGTGGGGCATCAACTCGTTCGACCAGTGGGGCGTCGAGCTCGGCAAGCAGCTGGCTCTGCAGATCGCCCCGGCGATCGAGGGCGACGCCGACGCGCTCGCGGCGCAGGATGCCTCGACCCGCGCGCTGCTCGACTACTACGCCGCGCACCGCGAGGGGTGACGCGCCGGTGAGCCCGGCGACGGATGCCCCACCACGCCGCATCCCGGCGATCCGCCGCGGGATGTGGTGGGCGGCCGACTACTTCTACGCGGGCCGGCGACAGCTGGCGGTGCTCGCGCCGCCGTGGACGATCGGCCGCCCACGTCCCGTGCCGGATGCCTGGCGGCGCGGCGAAACCTCGCTGCCCGAAGTGGTACTCGTGCCCGGCGTGTACGAGCACTGGACGTTCCTGCGACCCCTCGGCGACGCACTCGCGGCGGCGGGCCACCGCGTGACGGTCGTCCACGGACTGGGCATGAACCGCCGCAGCATCCGGGGAACCGCCGAGCGGCTGGCTCGCCTGCTCGCGTCACGGCCCGCCCCGGATGCCGGCCGCATCGTCGTCGCCCACAGCAAGGGCGGCCTCATCGGCAAGAGCGTGCTGGTCGCCTCAGCCGCCGGCGACACTCCCGCCGCACTGCTGGGCGTCGTCGCCGTCGCGACGCCGTTCGGGGGCTCGCGCCGCGCCGCGCTGTTCGCCGACCCGAGCATCCGCGCCTTCCTCCCCCGCGACGAGACGATCGTCGCGCTGGGACAGGCATCCGGGGTGAACGGGCGCGTCGTGTCGGTCTTCGGCCCCTACGATCCGCACATCCTCGAGGGCAGCGCCCTCGACGGTGCGACGAACGTCGAGGTGGCGACGGCCGGGCACTTCCGCGTGCTCGGGTCCGCGAGCACGCACGCGGCCGTCATCGACGGCGTGAGGCATCTCGCGGCGGCGCCGCGTCAGTCGCCGGGGCCGTAGAGCCGCGCGATGTCCTTCGACCCGAGCCAGCCGTCGTAGGTCGGCGTGCGCGGCCAGCCCTCGGGCGAGTCCTGCCACTCCTCGCGCCGGCCGTACGGCAGCAAGTCGATGAGGCCGAACTCGTACGACAGCCGCTCGGTGCCGCGTCCGTTGGTGTGCCACGTGCGGTAGACGGTGTCGCCGTCGCGCAGGAAGACATTGACGGCGAAGCCGCCGTTCGGGGGCGCGTCCATGTCGGCACCGAACGGACTGCCGGCCGTCGAGTACCACTCCATGCGGTTCGCAACCCGGCGCTTGTATGCGAGGGCCTCGTCGATGGGGCCCTGGGTCACGACGACGAAGCGCGCATCGTAGGTGTCGAGGAATTCGAGCCTGTCGAACTGCGCGGTGAACCCCGTGCATCCGCTGCACTGCCACTCGGCGCCGTCGTGCCACATGTGGTGATACGTGATCAGCTGCGTACGCCCGTCGAAGACGTCGACGAGGCGGACCGGACCGTCGGCGCTCTGCAGCGTGTAGTCGGGCAGCTCG
>JAUHVN010000484.1 GCA_030425055.1 Actinomycetes bacterium
CGCGGAGTCGTATCCGCGCTCGGTCACGGCGCCCACCGAGACGGGCTCGGCGTCGGCGGCGAGCTCGCTCGCGGCCTCCTCCGCCGACGTCTCGGGCAGCACCGGCGTCGACACGACGCTCGCGGTGGTCATCGGCTCGATGCGGGGCTGGGGCTCTCCGCCGTCGAAGCCCGCCGCGATCACCGTGACGCGCACCTCGTCGCCGAGGGTGTCGTCGATCACCGTGCCGAAGATGATGTTGGCCTCGGGGTGCGCGGCCTCCTTCACCAGCTGCGCGGCGTCGTTGATCTCGAAGATGCCGAGGTTCGACCCGCCCTGGATCGACAGCAGCACACCGTGCGCACCCTCGATCGAGGCTTCGAGCAGCGGGGATTCGACGGCGAGCTCGGCCGCCTTGATCGCCCGGTCGGCGCCGCGCGCCGAGCCGATGCCCATGAGGGCGGATCCGGCTCCCTGCATCACCGACTTCACGTCGGCGAAGTCGAGGTTGATGAGACCCGGCGTCGTGATGAGGTCGGTGATGCCCTGCACACCGGCGAGGAGCACCTGGTCGGCCGTGGCGAACGCCTCGATCATCGAGATGCCGCGGTCGCTGATCTCGAGCAGCCGGTCGTTGGGCACCACGATGAGGGTGTCGACCTCGTCCTTGAGCTTCTCGACGCCGGACTCGGCCTGCTGCTGGCGCCGGCGTCCTTCGAACGAGAACGGCTTCGTCACGACGCCGATCGTCAGGGCGCCGATCGACTTGGCGATCTTGGCGACCACGGGCGCTCCGCCCGTGCCGGTGCCGCCGCCTTCGCCGGCGGTCACGAAGACCATGTCGGCACCGCGCAGCGCCTCCTCGATCTCGTCGGAGTGGTCCTCGGCGGCGCGACGGCCAACCTCGGGGTCCGCTCCGGCGCCGAGGCCCCGCGTGAGCTCGCGTCCGACGTCGAGCTTGACGTCGGCGTCGCTCATCAGCAGCGCCTGCGCATCGGTGTTGATCGCGATGAATTCGACGCCCCGCAGTCCCAATTCGATCATGCGGTTGACGGCGTTGACGCCGCCGCCCCCGACACCCACGACCTTGATGACGGCGAGGTAGTTCTGGTTCTGGCTCATGCCGGCCTCCGTCTTCCCGAACCGAACCTTCAACCTCTAGTTGAAGTATAAAGAATTGCCCGGTATGCAATTCCTCGAGTCGAAAGTAAGCGGATGCCGCGCCGCGGGCCGTCACGTCGTGGGCGTGTCGCGACATCCCCCGCCCGAAGCGCGGAAACCCGTCAGCCGATGACGATCGCGCTCGGCGACGAGACGTCGTAGAGGCGCACGCCCGACGGCGGCCACGTCTGCATCGCGGTCTCGAGGGCGAGCGCCTTCATCGCCGACTGGTCGGCGCCGCCCCACACCACGTCGGTGTTCGTACCACCCAGCGTCAGAGTGACGTCGTCGGGGCTGGATGCCGCGACCGCCGTGACCTGGATGCGGATCGGCTCGGGCAGCGACCGCATCACCTGGCCGACCGCGTCGAACGCCGCCGACGCCGTTCCGCCCTGCACGTCGAGCAGCGGGCGGCCGGCGGCCGGCGTCGACGTCGTCGACAGTGCCACTCCCGCCGCATCGACCAGCGTGTAGCCGGCCGCGGTCTCGATGAGGCCGATCGGGGTGCGCTCCACGATGCGCACGACGAGCTCGTGGGGAGGCCGGGCCTCGAGCCGGTACGACTCCACGAGCGGGAAGGTCACGAGCGCCGCCTTGACCTCGCTCTCGTCGACGAGCGGCAGCGGAGTGCCGAGCTGAGCGGCCAGCGCAGCCTCGACCTCGGCGGCATCCAGCTGCTCGGCGCCGACGACCGTGACCTCCTCGACCGCGAAGAGGGGGCTGTAGGCGGCCGCGACCGTGCCGACCGCGAGCAGCACGACGGATGCCGCGACTCCGATCCACAGCATCCGCCGA
>JAUHVN010000052.1 GCA_030425055.1 Actinomycetes bacterium
TGAGCATCTCGAGCGCCGCCATGGCGGCGTTGTGGCCGCCGAGGCCGCTGACCGCCCCGCCGCGCCGGGCTCCCGAGCCGCACAGCAGCACCGCGGGATGCCGCGTGGCCACGCCCCACCGCTCAGCCGGCGTCTCGAGCGGTTCTTCGTCGCCCGACCACGGCCACGAGAGCGTGCCGTGGAAGATGTCGCCGCCGACCATGCCCAGCGAGTCCTCGAGGTCGGCGGTCGTGCGCGCCTCGATGCACGGCGTGCCGTCAGGCGCCTCGTAGACGCAGTCGGCGATGGGCTCCGCGAGCACCGAGTCGAGCGAGCGCTGCGCCGCCGCCAGCAGATCGTCCCGCGCCGTGGCGCGGTCGCGGTCGGCGACGAGTCGATGCGGCACCTGGAGTCCGAAGAGGGTCAGGGTCTGGGCGCCCTCCTCGCGCAGCTGCGCGCCGAGGATCGACGGATCGGTCAGCGAATGGCAGTAGATCTCGGCCGGAAGCGGTGACGGGATGCCGCCCTCGGCGGCGGTCACGTACGCGGCATCCAGCTGCGCCATCGTCTCGTTGATGTGGAAGGTGCCCGCGAACGCCGCCTCGGGGGCCACCGCGGCATCGTGCAGCCGCGGCAGCCGCCGCAGGAGCATGTTGACCTTGACCTGAGCGCCCTCGGGTGACTCGCCGGCCTCGTCGCCCTCGTCGGGCGCACCGCCGGCGGCCAGCAGACGCCGCAGCACCGAAGGGCCGACTCCCGAGAGGACGATCCGTCCGCGAAGCGCCTCGCCGCCGACGAGGCGCACCTCGCCGTCGGGTGTGATCGATACGGCCTCGGACGACGTGCGCACCTCGGCACCCGCCTCGCGGGCGACCCTCTCGAGCTCGGCCGTCACACGACCCATACCGCCCACCGGCACATCCCAGTCGCCGGTTCCGCCGCCGATGACGTGATACAGGAAGCAGCGGTTCTGCCGCAGCGAGGGGTCGTCCGCATAGGAGTAGGTGCCGATGAGCCCGTCGGTGAGCGCGATGCCGCGGGCGATGTCGGTGGTCAGGCCCGCGCGCAGCATCCCGCCGAGCGGCTCGACGGCGACGTCGTGCCACAGGTCGTCGTCGCCCAGCGCGAGTCGCAGCGACTCCTCGCGCACGAGCGGTTCGGTCATCGTCGGGAACAGCGCCCGGGCCAGCGGCGCGAGGCGGTCGGCGAAGCGCGCGTAGCGGTCGGCCTCCTCGCCGTCGCCGGTCGTCCGCTCGAACGAGGCCGCCGTCGCGGCGGCATCCCCGGTGTCGACGAGGATGCCGCGTGCCGGATCGGCCGGGTCGGGCGTATAGGACGAGTACCGCCGCCGTCGCAGCGCGATGCGCAGACCCAGGTCGTCGACGATGCTGCGGGGCAGCAGGCTCACGAGGTAGGAGTAGCGCGACAGCCGAGCCTCGACTCCCGCCCACGGCGACTCGGACACCGCGGCGCCCCCGACGTGGTCGAGGCGCTCGAGGATCACGACCGACCGCCCGGCGCGGGCGAGGTAGGCGGCGGCGACGAGGGCGTTGTGGCCGCCGCCGACGATCACGACATCGTGGGTCTGGGGTTCGCTCACCCCCTCACGCTAGCCCGCCGGGCCGTCAGCGCCGATACGGTTCTTCTATGGGTCTGGCACAGGATCTCGAGGCCATCGCCGTCGACATCGCCCGCGAGGCGGGGGAGCGGGCGCGCATGCGACGCGAAGAGGGCGTGCGGGTCGCCGCGACGAAATCCGCGCTCGCCGACATCGTCACCGAAGCCGATCGCGAGGTGGAGGATCTCATCCGTGCGCGGCTCGCGGCCGAACGGCCCGACGACGGGTTCCTCGGTGAGGAGACGGGCGCCGAGCGCGGCGAGAGCGACATCACATGGGTCGTCGACCCGATCGACGGCACCGTCAACTACGCCTTCGGCATCCCGGTCTACGGCGTGAGCATCGCCGCGGTCGCCGGCGAGCCCGAGCCCACGCGGTGGGAAGCGCTCGCGGGCGCCGTGTACCACCCGTCGACGCGCGAGATGTTCCGTGCCGCGCGCGACGAGGGCGCGTGGCTCGGCGAGCACCGGCTGGCCGTCAACGCCGAGCCGTCCGAGGCCGGGGCGCTGGTCGCCACGGGGTTCGGGTACGACCCCGCGACACGGCCGGGCGATCTCGCCGCCGTCGAGAGGGTCCTGCCGATCGTGCGCGACCTGCGCCGTGCGGGCGCGGCCTCGCTCGACCTCGCCTATGTCGCCGCGGGTCGCCTCGACGGGTATTTCGAACGCGGTCTGCAGCCGTGGGACCATGCGGCCGGATGCCTGCTCGTGATCGAGGCGGGCGGCCTCGTCGGCGGCTGGCACAGCAGGGATGCCGCGGGCCGGGCGCTCACCGTGGCGGCGGGGCCGGCGCTGTTCCCCCGGCTGCTGAGCGCCGTCGACATCGGGTGAGTCGGGAGGCATCCGGTATATCGGATGTCGAGTTCGTGACAGGCGTGTCCGTACATGGCATTCTCAGGCGTCGCGGGGTAGTGTTTACCCGATTGTTACCTTTGCCGCCCGAACGGCAGGGGTGATCAGAAGACCAACCGTCCGATCGTTGCCCCCCAGCGACCCGACCGCGAGACTCCGTTACGCGTGCATTCAGAAGCCCCACAGGCTGAGCCCGCCCCGACGCGCCGCTCCAGCCGCACCGCTCCCACGCCTGTCCAGGCGACCCCGGAGCCGGCGCCGCTGTCGCGCGCGGAACTGAGGCGGCGCAACGCGGCGGCGACTTCGCAGGCCTCGACCGCCCCGGTCGCCGCAGAGCCCGAGATCGAGGTCGTCACGGCATCCGAGCCGGCGATCGAGGCGGCCGCACCCGCGTCCGAACCGCTGACCCGCCGGCGTGTGCGCCAGGACCGCGCTGCGACGGCTCCCGTCGAGCCCGTCCAGGTGCCGGTCGAGCCGTTCGCACTTCTCGAGCCCGAGATCGCGGCCCCCGCGCCGGAGTCGGTCGAGCCGCAGACCACCGCGGCACCGCAGGTCGACGAATTCGCCGAGGCGGCGCGTCTGTTCTCGTTCACGGGCGAGACGCCGGTGCTCTCATCGACCGAGGCCGACGACGGCGAAGCGCACGCCGACGAGGAGCCGACGCCGGCCGAGCCCGCGACTCCGCGTCGCTCGCGAGGAGCCGCCGTCAAGCAGCTCGTCGCCGCATCCTTCTCGGTCGGCGTGATCGGGGTCGTCGGACTGCTGACCGTCGGACTGACGACGCCCGCCGCCGCGGTCGCCGCCAACCGAGGCGACCAGACGGCGACCGTTTCGCTCGCGGCACAGACCGAGCCGATCGACGAGGACGAGATCCAGGCGTTCGTGACCTCCTCCGACACCGAGACGGAAGAGATCACGCGCGACGAGAACTACTCCACCGCGACGATGATCGACCGCGCGTCGGCCGCGAGCATCAGCAACCCGTCGAGCTCTGTGTTCACGAACAACCCGAACTGCGACATCCAGTGGCCGTTCGAAGTCGGCGTGCCGATGAGCTACGGGTTCGGCATGCGCTCGGGCAAGATGCACGAGGGCATCGACTTCACGCCCGGAAGCGGTGCGCACATCCAGGCGATCGCCGAGGGCGTCGTGCGTGTGTCGACCGAGTACGGCGCGACGTACGGCGTGACGATGATCATCGATCACATGATCGACGGTCAGCTGGTCTCGAGCCGCTACGCCCACATGCAGTACGGATCGCGCCAGTTCGAGGTCGGCGACCACGTGTCGCCTGGCGACTTCATCGGCCTGACCGGCAATACGGGCCTCTCCTACGGCGCCCACACCCACTTCGAGGTCCTCATGAACGGCACGACGGCGATCGATCCGCTGCCGTGGATGCGGAGTCACGCGGTCTGCTGACCGATGCCAGGGGGATGCCGCGGCTCTGGTATTCTCTTCTAGTTGCCCGGAGGCGGGCAGCACGCCCCGATAGCTCAGTGGCAGAGCACTTCCATGGTAAGGAAGGGGTCGTCAGTTCAATCCTGACTCGGGGCTCGCAGCATCCGGTCCGACGACCGCGGATGCACGCGGCAGGGTAGCTCAGTTGGTGAGAGCGCACGACTCATAATCGTGAGGTCGCGGGTTCAAGCCCCGCTCCTGCTACCGGATGGAAACCCCCGAGAGCTTCGGGGGTTTCCGCGTATCCGGGAGCGGTGGGCCGTCCCAAGGCGGGAACGAGCGCGTAACCTGTTCGCACAATCCGCGTGATCTGCCGCGCGCGGCCCTCGCATAGGGTGATCACGTGCGCTACTCGGTCGACATCGCGGGCGTGGCGAACCTCACGTCGGATGTGTCGACGTGCGTCGACGACGTCGCCGCGGACGTCGCCGAAGCACTGTCCGCCGTGGATGTGGCGGCCGACACCCTGCGCGTGCACGCCGGCACGGTGGCTGCGGCACTGGACGCCGTATTCGCCGTCCGTCGCGCGGGCGGACCGGGGATCTCGGTCGCGTCGCGCGAGATGCTCGCCGCTGTGCAGCGGGCGACGCTCGAGTACGCCACCGGCGACGAGCAGATGTCCGTGCAGACGAGCGCGGTCACGCCCGATGGCGGGGGTCGCGGATTCGGGCCGGTGGCGCGATGACCGACCTGATCGCGCCCTCGGCGGTCCCGCCGCTGCCGGCCGACGGCTCGAGACTGGTCGCGGCCGCCGATGCGCTCGCGGCTGCCGGGCGCGGGGTCGGTGCGGGCATCGAAGACGCCGCCGCGACCTGGAGCGGGCTGCCCGAGGTGTACGAGACCCCCGAGACATGTACGGCGGTGTCCGCGATCACGCCGATATCGAGAGCGGCCGCAGACTTCCACGAGGCGTCGACGGCCGCCGCGAGGGCGCTGGGCCAGCTGGGTGAGACGCTGATCGGGCTGGCGCGCGTGCGCGACACGCTGCTCGACGACGTCGCGGTGCATCGCACGCAGGTGCTCGCCCATCGCGCGAGCGAGGCGGCCGTCCACGAGGACGCGAGCGATCCGCTGACGGGCTGGGGATTCGGCGGACTGGCACGCAACCAGGAGCTCCTCGACCGGTGCGAGAGCCTCGCGCGGCTGTTCGACGCGGCACTCGAGCAGTGCGAGCAGGACCTCCGCCGCATCGACGAGCCGTACGGCTTCGCGTCGGTGATCGCAGCGGGCGCCGGCATGCCGGCGATGTCGACCGCCGCGAGCGAGCAGTCCGCACGCTTCCACACCGAGCTCGGCCTCATCGTGCTCGACCGGCTGACCGCGCTCGGCCCGGACGGGATCGGGATGATCCTCCAGCGGCATCCGGAGTGGGTGGCGCTGCTGCGCGAGTCGCCGCCGCACCCGTCGGCGGTCGCCCGATGGTGGAGCGGCCTCGATGACGGATCCGCGTCGGCGCTCACGCACGGTGCCGCACGTGTCATCGGCGGACTCGGCGGGGTGCCGGCGACGGTGCGCGCCGAGGCGAACCGCGCACTCGCGGCGTCGCGCCTGGCGTGGATCGAGGCCGAGATCCGCCGCATCGAGCGCGAAGGCTACGGCACCCACAGCACACTGCCCTACGCCCACGAGGCGGCGGTGGCCGACTACCTCGGTCGCCTCGCCGTGCTGCGGGGCGAGCGCGACTACCTGCAGCGCGTCGCGAGCGGCGATGCGGATCTGTATCTGTACGACCCCGATCACGGCGCCATCATCGAGATGTTCGGCGACCCGTCCGGTGCGGACGTCATCCTGTCGTTCATGCCGGGGACCAACACCACCATGGAGTCCTTCTACGAGTCGACGGCGGGATCGGGGATCACGGCGCTCGCACGCTGGCAGGTCAACAACCCCGACCCGGCGGTGACCGTGGCGGGATTCGTCGTCAAGCAGGGCGAGTTCCCGCAGCTGTCGCCCGACATCCTGCGCACCGGCCCGCAGAACAACGACATGATGGAGTCGCTCGGTCGCGCCTACGCCGACTTCACGGGCGAGGTGAACGTGATCGCCCCTGACCTGCCGATCGTCAGCGTCGAGCACTCCGCCGGATCCGCCGCTGGGGGCGCCGCCGAGGTCGCCGGCGCATCGTTCGCCGCGCGCGTGCCTCTCGCCGGCATCGGCATGACGGCCGAGTGGGTGCAGCAGCCGGGCACCGACTACTACGCGATGCAGGCACCCAACGACATCAACAAGAACTTCGACGGCTTCGAGGTCGGCGATTGGGGCTACGCGATCACGCCGACCGCCGAGAACGGCTTCACCGAGCTCGAGACCGGCATCCCCGGCACGTCGCCGCTGGTCGCCGTCGCCGCGCCCATCAGCCCGACCGTGGCGCTGAGCATCGAGGCCGCCAACCAGGTCGAGAACCACAACCGGATCATCAGCGGCGACATGACCATCAACGGCACCGTGCTGCGCAGGATCCAGCAGATCCTGCGCCAGGAGGCGATCGCGCATGACTAGACGTGCGCGGTGGGCCTCCCTCCTCGTTCCCCTCGCCGCCCTCCTCCTCACGGGATGTTCGATGTCTCCGCTTCCGACGTACGCCCAGGTCCAGGACGAGACCCACCGGGCGATGCAGCGCATCGTCGACGAACTCCCCGACGGCAGCACGGTCGAGCGGGATCCCGATGGGACGCCGTTCGGGTGCGAAGGCGACGGCGTCTTCTACACCGCGCAGTGGGTCGTCTACCCGGGCGACGACTTCGACGGGCAGGCGTTCATCGACGGCCTCCCCGAGGCGCTCGGCGACGACTTCGCCGTCGAAGATACGGGTCTCGCCCTCGACTTCCCGGCCGTCAGCCTCATCGCCGTGGCATATGGCGGCACCGGCATGAACGTCTCGGTCGCCGAGGTCGGCGGCGTGGGCAGCGTCGGGATCACCGCGACCTCGCAGTGCGCGCAGCCACCCG
Organism: Actinomycetes bacterium; assembly: GCA_030425055.1. GTDB lineage: Bacteria > Actinomycetota > Actinomycetes > Actinomycetales > Microbacteriaceae > Microbacterium. Next base: position 6,858 of record JAUHVN010000052.1, read on the forward strand.
AAGACACTGAAGGCTGACGGCGCGGGTTAGGGTGGTGCCGCATCCCCGATGCACGACTGTATCCAACCCGAAGGAGCACACCATGGACATCGCAGGAAAGGTCTTCGTCGTCACCGGCGCAGGAAACGGGATCGGACGCGAGGTGACCCTGCGGCTGCTGGCCGGAGGCGCGTCCGTCGCGGGCGTCGACCTCAGCGCAGAGGGTCTGGCCGAGACCGCGAAGCTCGCGAACGTCGGCGGCCGGTTCACCGAGCATGCCGTGAGCATCACCGACCGTGAGGCCGTCGAGGCGCTCCCGCAGGCGGTCATCGACGCCCACGGTGCGGTCGACGGCATCGCGAACATCGCCGGCGTCATCCAGAAGTTCGTCAAGGTGATCGATCTGCCCTACTCCGAGATCGAGAAGGTCATGAACGTCAACTTCTGGGGCGTCATCAACGTGGTCAAGGCCTTCCTGCCCGTCCTCGTCGCGCGCCCCGAGGCGGCGATCCTCAACGTCGCGAGCATGGGCGCCTACGCGCCGGTTCCCGGCCAGGCGGTCTACGGCGCGTCCAAGGCCGCGGTGTCGCTCCTGACGGAGGCGCTCTACGCCGAACTGCAGGGAACGAACGTCGCCGTCACCGTCATCTACCCCGGCGCGATCGGAACGAACATCGCAGCGAACTCGGGAGTCGCGATCGAGGGGATGTCGGCCGAGGCGTCCAAGCGCAAGATGACGAGTCCCGACGAGGCGGGTCGGGTCATCGTCGAAGCGATCGAGAAGGGGAAGTTCCGCGCGACGATCGGGTCGGATGCCGCGACGATGGACCGCCTTTCGCGCCTGAACCCCAAGATGGCGACGGAGCTCATCGCGAAGCAGATGGGCGACCTGCTCAACTGATCAGGCGGTCTCCGACTCGATTCAACCGAGGAGCGTCTCGCCGATGTAGCCGTCCTCCTGGCAGCCGGGGGGAATGGCGAACACGGCTGAGCCGATCGGCACGGTCCATTCGTTCAGCAGATCGAGTTCGTCCAGCCGGCGCTGGATCGGCGTGAACTGCCGATCCACGTCGGCCTGGTACGAGACGAAGATCAGTCCCGAGTCCGATATCGAGCCGTCGGCGGGAGCATGGTCGTAGTTGTACGACCGGCGGAAGATCCGTTGCGTCTCGTCGTCGGGTCTCGACCGGCGCACGTGCGAGAACTCCGGAATCACGGGGAAGCCGATGGCCGTCGTCGCGTCGAAGTCCGGTTCGGCATGCTCCTCGGTCCCCGTCAACGGTGCCCCGTTGTGCAGGTAACGGCCGACCGACTGCTCTCTGCCTGATCGGTCCAGGCGGTCCCACTCATCGAGCTGCATGTGGATACGGCGGACGACCGCCGACGTGCCACCGTCGAGCCAGCCTTCCGCGGACCACACCACCGAGTCGAACTCGGCGGTTCCGGGCTTCGGGTTGGCCGTTCCGTCGACCTGACCGAACAGGTTGCGCATCGTGGTGCCCGGCGCCACGGACCCGTAGGCGCGACGAAATCCGCTCTGCGTCCACCGCAGGTCGGCGAAGCTCCGGGCGTCCTTGAGCAGCATGCGCGTCGCATGCGCGACGGTCAGCGGGTCGTCGGCGGCGACCTGGACGAGAAGGTCTCCTGAGCTGAACTCGGGCCGGAGTCGATCGATGCCGAACGGCGGCAGAGGCGCGAGCCAGCTCGGCGCGGCGCCTCCGGCACGCGCAACGAGCTCCGGACCGAAACCGAAGGTGACCGTCAACCGGGCCGGAGCGACGGCGAGTTCGGGTTCGGAGTCGGCGAGAGCCGCTTCGCCGCGCGAGAGGCGAACCGCGTCGTCGGTGAGGATGCGCATCATCCGGGCGAGCGCTCCCGCATCGGTCGCGTCCCTGAGGTCGAGCCCCAGGAAGGTCGCGTGGGACTGCGCGTCCGTGTCGATGCCCGCTTGGTGCACGCCGTGGAACGGGACGACACTCTCGCCGTTCAAAGGTGGCGCGGCCGATGCCGCTTCGGCCTGGGTGAGCGCGTAGTCGACGCCGATGGCGGTGGCCGCTCCGACCCCGGCGACAGCTCCTCCGAGAAGGAACTGCCGCCGGGTCGAGCCCGATCGGCGTGCGCCCGCGTCGGGCGCGCTCATCACTCGTCCATGTCCATGTCGTCGTGGTCGTCGCCCACGTAGTTCTCGTTCGCGCCGGAGAAGTCCTTGATCGGAGCGGTGAACTCGTACGTCGAGTCGTCCGAGAAGGTGAGGACGAACGTCGCTTCACCGCCGGCCTCGAGCGGGCCGGTGATGCCCATGAGCATGATGTGGTCGGCGCCCGGCTCGAGGGTGAGAGAGCCGCCTGCGGGGATCACGAAACCACCTTCGACGGCCTGCATGACCATCTCGCCGGCATCGTCGGCGACGGTTTCGTGCAGCTCGATCATGTCGGATGCTTCGCTGGTCGCCGCGACGACGGTCACATCGTGATCGGAAGCGTTCGTGAGCTCGCCGAACGCGGCCGACATTCCACTGTCGGCGGACTTCACCCACGCGTCGACGATGGTGATTCCGGCGCTGTCGACGGCTGTGTCGTCGGCGGTGGTGTTCGCGGCCGTCGACGCGCAGCCGGTGAGCGCGAGGAGGCAGGCGGCGGCGACTGCGGTGAGTCGGCCGAACTGGGTGAGTGTACGGATCATGGGGAGTGCCTTTCGAGGTCGGGTGCCGACGCGCTGTCTTGTCGTGCGTCATCGGCGGCTCCGCGCCTGCGGCGGCGGAGCAGGAACTGAACGAGCGAGAACACGGCGAGTGCGAGGGCTGCGCCGAGTACGCCGAGAATCACGGGTCGCAGGACACTGTCGCCCTGCGCTCCGGGTGAGGTGGTGGAGTCTGCGCCGGCGGACTGCCCCGCGGCATCCGACGGGCGGACGACGGGTTCGCCGTCGCCCGTCGTGAACGGAATGATCCCGCTGATCGGGTGCCCGTCGCCGGAGACCACCCGCCAGCGGATCTCGAATCCTCCGTCGGACGGAAGCCGGTCGTCCAGCGCGGCCGTCACGATGCCTTCGGTGATGACGGGTTCGCCGATCACCCAGTCCTGGCCGGACTGGTCGACGACGACGACGGCGGCGCCGATCGTCAGGACCTCGTCGGAGAACGTCAGCGAGACCGACGCCGGGGCATCGGCGAGTCGCTGACCCGATTCGGGTGTGCTGGCGATGAGCTCGTCGTGCGCGGTCGCCGGGGAGCCGTTCAGAAGGATGATCGCGCCGGCAGCCAGGACGGCGGCGAGCAGCTTCCAGGTTCGCATGGTCCACCTCTCTGCAGCGCTCTCGTGATGCAGAGCGCTGCACGCCTCCCGACATGCGGGAGGGTGCGGTGCCGTCACCGCAGAACGCGGGCGGCCGTGTCAGGAGTAGCGGAACACAGGAGGACCGCGGCGCTGGATGCGTCGGAGGACGGGGTGGGCGACCACCGCCACCACATCGACGGTCGGGGTGAAGCGGATGCCGCCGTCGACGCGAGGTGTGGTCGGCAGTGCCCGGCTGATCGTGCGCCGAGTCCACTCGCCGAGCACGCGCGCCGCGGTCAGCAGGCGGCGAAGCGTCTGCTCGCCGTGACGTATGACGATGACGGTGATGGCGACGCCGACCGCGTGCCCGAGCCACATGGATGCGTCGGCGGGCACGATGGGCGCGGCTTCGGGCAGGAGAGTCTGCAACTCGACGCCGTGCGAGTGCGATGCTCCGGTGACGGGCCGAGTCGTCGGCCGCACCGACCCGAGTGCGAACAGCACATGGAAGAGAAGCTGGCTCACGCCGACCGCGAGCACGAGACGCAGCTGTGAGAGCCGTCGTCCGGACAAGACCGTGCACACCATGAAGGACAGCGTCCACGGGACGAGGAGGCCGAGCCATGCGGGCATCGATCCGCCGGCCGAGACGTGGGAGAGAAGGGCGACGAAGGTCGCGATCGTGGCCGCCGAGGCGCCGCGCACCAGGCGCGGGGCTCGTGTCGGACGCATGAGGACATTCTGCCTCACACGGATGCACGGACGAACGGCACTCTCCCTGAGCGGTAGGGTTTGCGTCATGGCGACGATCCCTCCTGGTTGGTACGACGACGGACACGGCGTGCTGCGCTGGTGGGACGGTTCGGCGTGGACCGAGCACACCGCCGAGCCCGAGGCGCCCGCGCAGCCCCAGGCCGCGCAGCCCGAGGTGCCCGCTCAGGCCGAAGCTCCCGCGCAGCCCGAGGTCCCCCCGGCGGACGCCGCGGCGCCGGAGGCCCCGCAGCCCGAGGCGGCGGCATCCGACGCTCCGCCCGCGCCGGAAGCCGCGCCTGACAGCGCGCCCGCGCCTCAGCCCGAGACCGCTCCCGCTCCGGAAGGCGACACGGGACCCGAGTTCGACGCGGCCGCCGCTGCCGCGCTCGGCCTGCCCGCGCCCGGTGAGACCCCCGCCTACACGGGGTACGCGAACGGGTACCCGGGCTCGCCGCCGCCCGCCGACCCGAACGCGCCCACCCCGCCGCCGGCCGCGTACCCCGGCTCGTATCCGACGACGCCGTACCCGCCCGCCGGTCAGGGAGGCGTGTTCACGGCGGCGACCGAGCCCCGCAAGTCGAAGACGTGGATCATCTGGGTCGTCGTGGGCGTCGTGCTCCTCGGCCTGGTGATCGCGGCCGCGGTGCTCATCCCGCTGGCGCTCATGGGTGCGGCGACCGGCGGGTCCAGCGGTCAGGGCGGGAACGTCGACACCGGCGACCCCGAAGTGCAGGCGGTCGTCGAGGTGGTCGAGACGTACGACCGTGCGTGGCAGGAACTCGACTGCGACCTCTACTTCGAGTCGACGACCGAGAGCATGCGCGCCGTCCTCGGGATGGTCGACTGCGAGACGTTCGTGTCCGAGGCGGGCGCGTGGGACGAGATCGTCGACGGGTACACCCTGAACGTCGTCGACGTGCAGTCGGCGGACGGCGTCTACACCGTGTCGACGAGTGAGACGTACTCGGGCATGTTCGACCAGGACGGCAACCCCACGGAA
>JAUHVN010000485.1 GCA_030425055.1 Actinomycetes bacterium
GGTCGTCAGTCGGTGGCACGAGGTGCACGACCTGATCGTCCGGGCCGTCGCGCAGGGTCTGCACGTGGCCGCGTGACGGGTTCGGCCGTGCGCGATCGCGTCGATGCGCACAAAAACGGATGCCGGAGGCCGGCGGGCTCAACTGGTCGGCGCAACACCTCGGGATATGTGGAGGTGTGTGTTGACCGGGAGAGGTGCCACTCGGGCGGTGCGGCGGGTGTTCTGGCGGGAGATCGCGGCGGGCGCGTCGACGGCAGCGGCGGCTGCGGTCGCCGGCGTGTCTCGGCAGGGTGGGGAGAGGTGGTTCCGCGACGCTGGCGGCATGCCACCGTTGCCTCTCATCGAGCCGTTGTCGCGTCAGCTGAGTCTCCTGGAGCGGGAGCGGATACTGGTGGGTGTCGCGCGGGACGAGTCGATCCGGTCGATCGCTCGCGCGCTGGGTCGACCGGCATCGACGGTGCTGCGTGAGCTCCGCCGCAACCGGGGCAGGTCGCCGATCTACCGGCCGAAACGACGTACCCGCCCGCCGGAGCAGCCGCCATCGTATTCACCGTCGCGGGCGCAGACGTACGCGGATCGGCGTCTTGCTCGCCCGAAACGGTCCAAGCTCGCCCAGGATGAGCGGTTGCGTGTCGAGGTGGAGCGGCGGTTGCGGCTCGGGCACTCGCCGGAGCAGATCAGCCGCCGGCTTCGAGTGGACTTCCCCGATGATGAGAGCATGCGCATCTCGCATGAGGCGATCTACCGGTCCCTGTTCGTGCAGGGCCGTGGCGAGCTGCGCAACGAGTTGACCCGTGCGCTGCGCTCCGGACGCACGACCCGCAAGCCCCGCGCTCGGGCGCAACGTCAGGCTGCCGCAGCGTCGGGGAAGAAGATCCCGGGGATGGTGATGATCAGCGACCGGCCCGCCGAGGTCGAGGACCGTGCCGTCCCGGGCCATTGGGAAGGCGACTTGATCATCGGGAAAGACGGCCTGTCCCAGATCGGCACCCTGGTGGAACGCGCCACTCGGTTCGTGATGCTGCTGCACTTGCCCGACCGTCGCGACGCCGAGACCGTCGCCGACCAGATGATCACCCAGATGAGACTGCTCCCCGAGCACCTGCGTCGCTCGATCACCTGGGACCAAGGCAGCGAGATGGCCGCCCACGAACGCGTCACCACCGCCCTGGACCTGCGCGACGGAGTGTTCTTCTGCGACCCCCACTCACCCTGGCAACGCGGCAGCAACGAGAACACCAACGGTCTGCTACGTCAGTACTTCCCCAAGGGCACCGACCTCGCCGGTTACGCCCAGCACTACCTCGACTACGTCGCCGCCGAACTCAACACCAGACCCCGCAAAACCCTCGACTGGGCCACGCCGGCCGAAGCCCTCGAGAAGCTACTCTCAAACCCAACAAGCAACGGTGTTGCACTGACCGGCTGAATTCGCCGCCTCCGGCATCCGACATTGCGCAGATCTCCTGCACTGTGGCGGCGACGTGATGGGATGTACGCGTGCGCATCCTCCTCAACATCCTGTGGCTGCTCCTCGCGGGCTTCTGGATGTTCGTCGGCTACATGGTCGCCGGCGTCATCCTGTGCATCCTGATCCTCACGATCCCGTGGGGCATCGCGTCCTTCCGCAACGGCATGTACGCGCTGTGGCCGTTCGGCCGCACGATCATCGCCAAGCCGGGCGCCGGCGTCGGCTCGTTCCTCGGCAACGTGGTCTGGGTGATCCTCGCCGGCTGGTGGCTGGCCCTCGGCCACATCGCCACCGGCATCCTGCTGTGCATCACGATCATCGGCATCCCGCTCGGCATCGCCAGCTTCAAGATGGTGCCCGTCTCGCTCATGCCGCTCGGCAAAGAGATCGTCTCGGTCGACGATCCCCGCGCCGTCATGGCCTGAGTCCGCGCGCCGGTCAGACCCGGGTGACGGA
>JAUHVN010000053.1 GCA_030425055.1 Actinomycetes bacterium
GATCGCGGGCTGCAGCGCCTTGCGCGCCGAGTTGAGCTGCCCCGACGTGAGCTCGAACTGCAGCTCGACGGCGACGACGAAGAAGAAGACCGCGAGCAGGCCGTCGGCGATCCAGTGGCCGACCGACAGCTCGAAGACGCCCGGAATGCCGATGTAGGCGTGCTGCACCTCGTCGGCGACCGGCCCCAGCGGCGAGTTGGCGATCACGAGTCCGAGCGCTGCCGCCGACAGCAGGACGATCGCCGGGAACCGGGCAGAGCGGAGCAGGGACATGCGGGCCTTCCGTGCGGAGTACGGAGCCCGCGCCTCACCGCGACCGGGCCGCGGACTCCCCGATGAAGTCTACCGGGCGGCCTCGCAGGCCTCCCTCGTCACGTCCCGGAAACACCGCGGCGATAGCGTGGACGGATGCGCGAACCGACCCGGACCGAAGCGATCGACCTCGTTGGCCGATACGAGGCAGGACAGGAGATCCCCGAGCGGATGCGCGCCGATGTGCGGATGCTCGGTGCGCTGCTCGGGCGCGTCCTGCGCGAGAGCGGATCGGCCGGGCTGTACGACGACGTCGAGCGTCTGCGCGTCGCCACCATCCAGGCGTACACCGACGAGACGCCCGAGGCGTTCGCGCGCGCCGCGGCGATCGCGGACTCGTTCACGGTGCGGCGCGCGGAGGAGGTCGCGCGCGCCTTCACGTGCTACTTCCACCTCGTCAACCTCGCCGAGGAGCACCAGCGCGTCCGCGTGCTGCGCGAGCGCGACGGCCGGCCCGAGAAGGAGGCGGCCTCGGACTCGGTCGCCGCCGCCTACGTGCGCCTCGCCGCCGAGACCGGCGACGACACCGCGCTCGCCCGCCTGCGCGGACTGCGCTTCCACCCGGTCTTCACAGCGCACCCCACCGAGGCCCGCCGACGCGCGGTCAGCTCGAGCATCCGCCGTCTGGCGGCGCTGCTCGAAGAGCACGACGCGTCGATGCGCAACGGCGCCGACGAGCGCCGCGCCGAGCGCCGGATGCTCGAAGAGGTCGACACGCTGTGGCGCACCGCTCCCCTGCGGGCCGAGAAGCCGTCGCCGGTCGACGAGGTCCGTGCCGTGATGGCGGTCTTCGACGAGACGCTCTACACGGCGGTGCCGCACGTCTACCGCCGACTCGACGACGCGCTCCAGGGCCCGGCGGCGGGAAGCCGCGCGCCGATCGTGAAGCCGTTCGTGCGGCTCGGCACATGGGTGGGCGGCGATCGCGACGGCAACCCCTTCGTGACGGCATCCGTCACCCGCAAGGCCGCCGCGATCGCCTCCGAGCACGTGCTGCTGGGCCTCGAGCGCACGGCGAGCCGCATCGGGCGAGGCCTCACCCTCGACGGTTCGACGACGCCGGCCAGCGACGCCCTCACCGCCCTGTGGCACCGCATGAAGGCGGCTGACGAGGAGGCGGCGCGCGAGATCGCGAAGCGGTCGCCGGACGAGCCGCACCGCCGCGTGCTGCTGCTGATCGCACGCAAGCTGCAGGCGACCCGCCAGCGCGACGCCGACCTCGGCTACCGCGAGCCCGGCCAGTTCCTCGCCGAGCTTCGCATCGTGCAGGACTCGCTCGTCGCCGCAGGAGCGGCCCGGCAGGCCTACGGCCACCTGCAGCAGCTGCTGTGGCAGGTCGAGACGTTCGGCTTCCACCTCGCCGAGCTCGAGGTGCGGCAGCACTCCGCGGTGCACGCCAAGGTGCTCGCGGCGCTCGACGCGGGCGAGCAGCCCGACGAGCAGGCCGAAGAGGTGCTCGAGGTCATCCGTACGATCGCCTTCCTGCAGGAGCGCTACGGGCCCGCAGCGGCCGGGCGCTACATCGTGTCGTTCACGCAGTCGGCCGACGACCTCGCCGCCGTGCACCGGCTCGCCCGGTACGCGATGGGCCCTGACGCGGCGCTGCCCGTGCTCGACGTCATCCCGCTGTTCGAGACCTTCGCCGACCTGCAGGCGGCCCCGGGGATCCTCGCAGAGATCGTCGAGCATCCCGAGTTCGCGCGGCGACTCGAGCAGACCGGGCGGCGCCTCGAGGTGATGCTGGGCTACTCCGACTCGTCGAAGGACGTCGGACCCGTCGCAGCGACCCTCGCCCTGTACGAGGCCCAGGCCCGCATCGCGGGCTGGGCGCAGGAGTCCGGCATCGAGCTGACGCTGTTCCACGGCCGCGGCGGTGCGCTCGGCCGCGGCGGCGGGCCGGCGAACTCGGCGATCCTCGCGCAGCCGCCGCACTCGGTCGACGGCCGGTTCAAGCTCACCGAGCAGGGCGAGGTCATCTTCGCCCGTTACGGCGACCCGGCGATCGCGATGCGTCACATCGACCAGGTCGCGGCGGCGATCCTGCTCGCCTCGTCGCCGTCGAACGAGGCGCACAACCGCGCGACGGCGGAGTCGTACGCCGACATCGCGGTCACGATGGACGCCGCGTCGCGCGAGCGATTCTTCTCGCTCGTCAAGGCCGAAGGCTTCGCGCCGTGGTTCGCGCGCGTGACGCCGATGGAGGAGCTCGGCCAGCTCGCGCTCGGATCCCGCCCCGCCCGTCGCGGACTGTCGGTCGAATCGCTCGCCGACCTGCGGGCCATCCCGTGGGTGTTCGCGTGGACGCAGGCGCGCATCAACCTCGCGGGCTGGTTCGGCCTCGGCACGGCGCTCGAGGCCGTCGGAGACGAGGAGCGCCTGCGGGCGGCGTACCTCGAGTGGCCGCTGCTGCGCACGCTCGTCGACAACGTGGGCATGAGCCTCGCCAAGACCGACACGCGCATCGCCCGCCGCTACCTCGACCTCGGCGACCGCGACGACCTCGCGCAGATCGTCCTCGACGAGATGGCGCTCACCCGCTCGTGGGTCGTGCGCCTCACCGGCGGCGACGAGCTGCTGGCCGACAAGCCGATCCTGCAGCGCGCGGTCAAGCTGCGCAGCCCCTACGTGGATGCGCTGTCGCTGCTGCAGCTGCGCGCGCTCGCCGCGCTGCGCGACGAGGTCGAGGGCGCCGACGACGACGAGCAGCGGCGCCTGCTGCTGCTGTCGGTCTCGGGCGTCGCGGCCGGGCTGCAGAACACCGGCTGACCGCGGTCAGTCCACGCGCAGGTCGTCGGCGTGGCGGGCGAGGCTGCGACCGTAGCGCTCGGTCAGCTGCACCATGAGGTCGGGCGTCGACCGGTCGAGACCGAACACGTAGCCGGGGAAGTCGAGTTCGCGCTGCGCATCCCAGATCTCCTCGTGGCGGTCGGGCGAGAGGATCTGGGGCGGCTCGCCGACGGCGACCCAGCCGATCGGCACGGTCGTCTCGGCCGGCAGTGTCGTGCGCAGGTGCACGACGGCGTTGATGCGCACTTCGCTGCGCGCGCCGATGCGGGCCCCGTTGAACACGCGCGTCCCGGTCGCGAGGAAGACCTCGTCCTCGATCGTCGCGCCCGACACGCTCGCCATGGGCCCGACCAGCACGTGGTCGCCGATGTGCACGGGGTTGGTGGACGTCGCGCGGATCAGCGCGTTCTCCATCACGATGACGTCGTGGCCGAGCGTGATCGGCCCGCCCTCCGACGTGATGACCGCGCCGTGCAGCACCTGGCAGTCGGGACCGATCTCGACATCGCCGCTGACCACGGCGGTGGGCGCGATGACGGCGTCGGGATGGATGCGGGGCTCGACCCCGAGGTGCTCGAAGCGCATGGCGGACCTCCTAGACGTGGGCCCAGCGTAGCGCCGCGAATGCCGGCGGTCAGCGGGATGCGACGTCGGCCGACAGGCTGCCGAGCGGCTCGGCCAGCGCATCGGCGCGCACCGGGTCGCGATGGCGCACCTCGTCGAGCAGCAGCGCGAGAAGCCGCCGACGGGAGCCGTCGAGCTGGGGAGGCGTGAGCGCGGTCGCCCGCGCATGGCGCAGGGCGTCGCGGAGCTGCCACGGCAGGTCATCGGCTCCGCGCCCACCCGCCGGATCGAGCCCGTGACGGTCCGAGCTCAGCGCCACGATGCGGTCCCGGAGCGCGTCGAGCTGGATCGTCGATCGCCAGAGACCGCCCGTCGACAGCGCCGCGCGCGCCTCGGCGGCGCTCAGCCACGCACGCCCGATCTCGGCGTCGGCGTCGAAGCCCCGGTCGGATGCCGCGCCGCGCACCGCCGAGCCGAACGAGACGCCCACCACGAGCGAGGATCGGAGCAGGAACACGCGACGCCGCACGCTGTGCGACACGAGGTCGAGCGTGTCCGCCGTGCCGTGATCGCCGCCGATCCTTGCCGTCCAGTCCGCGACGACCTCCGGCTCGTCGCAGTCCGGCGCCAGCTGCAGCGCGAGTTCGATGTCGGCCCACGCGTCGGCGGATGCCCGGGCACGCCCACGTCCGCGACCGGACCGCGCCCCGATGACACGATCGTCGGCGTCAGCCCACGCGACCAGATCGTCGCGGGTCGCATCTCGGCCCGCCTCGGTGAACACCGGCGGCGTCAGCCCGCGGCCGTGGCCGCGGCATCCGTCTTCTGCGGCCACAGCTGGTCGAGGAGGTCGCCGACCCACGCCAGCAGATCGGCGTCGCCGACGGGATCGCCGCCCGCCGTGGGCAGCGGGACGATGAGCGCGTCGCCGCCCGCGAGCAGCTTCGCCTTGGGGTGCAGGCGCTGCAGGCGCACCCGCATCGAATCGGGAAGCCGCGCGGGGGCGATGCGCAGATTCGGACCCATCGCCACGACGTCGGCGAGACCGGCCCGGCCGGCACGACGCCGCAGGCGCGCGACGGCGACGAGACCCTCGACCTCGGCGGGCGGCGCGCCGTAGCGATCCTGCAGCTCGTCGATGACGAGGTCGATCGCGTCGTCTGCCGCGGTGGGCGACGCTGCCGCCGACAGCTTCTGGTAGGCCTCGAGTCGCAGCCGCTCGCTCTCGATGTATGCCTCGGGGATGCGCGCCTGCACCGGCAGCTCCAGTCGCAGCTCCGCGGGACCCTCGGCCTCTTCGCCGCGGAAGGCGGCGACCGCCTCGCCGATCATGCGCAGGTACAGGTCGAAGCCGACGCCCGCGATGTGGCCGGCCTGCTCGGCGCCGAGCAGATTTCCCGCGCCGCGCAGCTCGAGGTCCTTCAGCGCCACCTGCATTCCGCTGCCGAGGTCGTTGTTGACGGCGATCGTCTCGAGCCGGTCGGCGGCGGTCTCGCTCAGCGGCTTGTTCTCGTCGTAGAGGAAGTACGCGTACGCGCGCTCGCGTGCGCGTCCGACGCGGCCGCGCAACTGGTGGAGCTGGCTGAGGCCGTACTTGTCGGCGCGGTCGATGATGATCGTGTTGGCGTTCGAGATGTCGAGGCCGGTCTCGATGATCGTCGTCGACACCAGCACGTCGGCCTTGCGCTCCCAGAAGTCGTCGACGACCTGCTCGAGCTGGTGCTCGCCCATCTGCCCGTGCGCGACCGCGATGCGCGCCTCGGGCACGAGTTCGGCCAGGTGCGCGGCGACCCGCTGGATCGACTGCACGCGGTTGTGCACGTAGAACACCTGGCCCTCGCGCAGCAGCTCTCGCCGGATGGCAGCGGCGATCTGCTTGTCGTTGCGCGGGCCCACGAACGAGAGGATCGGATGCCTGTCCTCGGGGGGCGTCTGCAGCGTCGACATCTCGCGGATGCCGGTGACCGCCATCTCGAGCGTGCGCGGGATGGGCGTCGCGCTCATGGCGAGGATGTCGACGTTCGTCTTGAGCTTCTTCAGCGCGTCCTTGTGCTCGACGCCGAACCGCTGCTCCTCGTCGATGATCAGCAGTCCGAGATCCTTGAAGAGCACCTTCTCGGTGAGGATGCGGTGGGTGCCGATCACCATGTCGACCGAGCCGTCGGTCAGGCCCGCGATCGTGTCGCGCGCCTGCTTGTCGGTCTGGAACCGCGACAGCGGGCGCACCTTGACCGGGAACCCGGCGAAGCGCTCGGTGAAGGTCTCGAGATGCTGCTTGACCAGCAGGGTGGTCGGCACCAGCATCGCGACCTGCTTGCCCTCCTGGATCGCCTTGAACGACGCGCGCACCGCGACCTCGGTCTTGCCGAAGCCGACATCGCCCGACAGCAGTCGGTCCATCGGCACCGGTTTCTGCATGTCGGCCTTGATCTCGTCGATCGTCTGCAGCTGATCGGGCGTCTCGGCGAACGGGAACGCCTCCTCGAGCTCGCGCTGCCAGGGCGTGTCGGGTCCGAACGCGTAGCCCTTGGCGGCCATGCGCGCCGAGTACAGCTTCACGAGCTCGACGGCGATGTCGCGCACCGCCTTGCGCGCGCGCCCCTTGGCCTGCGCCCAGTCGCTGCCGCCCATCTTCGAAAGCGTGGGCGCCTCGCCGCCCACGTAGCGCGACAGCAGATCGAGCTGGTCGGTCGGCACGAAGAGCTTGTCGCCGGGGTACCCGCGCTTGGCGGGCGCGTACTCGAGCACGAGGTACTCGCGCATGCTCTTGACCGGGTTGCGACCGCCGGTCGAGACCTCGCGCTGGGTCAGCTCGACGAACCGGCCGATGCCGTGGGTGGCGTGCACCACGACGTCGCCGGCCTTCAGCTGCAGCGGGTCGACGACGTTGCGGCGCCGCGACGCGAGCTTCTTCACGACGCGCTGGTCGCCGCCGATCGTGCGGCCGTAGAACTCGGTCTCGGTGAGCACGGCGAGCTTCGCGTCGGCCACCTCGAACCCTCGCTCGAGCGTCGCGACCACGAGGTGCGCGACGCCCGGCTCGGGCGGTGCGTCGACGCCGTCGACGATGCGCCCGGCGACCCCGCGGTCGGCGAGCACGTCGCGCGCGCGCTCCACGAGCCCGGCTCCCGAGGCGGCCACGACGACGCGCCAGCCGTCCTGCAGCAGCGCGGCGACGTGCGAGATCGCGCCGTCGACGTTGCCCTGGAAGGCGGGGACGGATGATCCCGGCACGCGGATGTCGGACGACGCGGCGACCTCCTCGTCGTCGAGCAGCCCCTCGGCGGCGGCGTCCGCAGCGCCGGAGTCGAAGCCGCTCAGCGTCCACCACACCGCACCGCGCGCGGCGGCGGCCTCACGCAGCCGCGGCAGGGTGAGGAAGTCCCCCGCCCCGAGGTCGATGGGGGCGCTCGCGCCCGCCGTCGCGGCGTTCCAGGCCGCGTCGAGGAACTCGCGGTTGGTCTCGCCCAGCGTGATGGCGCGCGTCACCGAGCGCTCGGGGTCGACGAGCGCGACGGCCGCACCCTCGGGCAGGTAGTCGGCGAGCGTCACCAGGCGATCGGCGACGGCCGGCAGCAGCGACTCCATGCCTTCGACGGGGATGCCCTCGGCCATGCGCTCGAACATGCCGCGCAGCGCGGGGAACTCGTCGCGCAGGCGGGCGGCGCGGTCGCGCACGTCGGGCGTGAGCAGCAGCTCGCGGCTCGGCATGAGCTCGGCCTCGGCGATGTCGCCCGGCAGCGACCGCTGGTCGCCGACCGAGAAGGCGCGGATCTGATCGACCTCGTCGCCGAACAGCTCGATGCGGAACGGATGCGGCGCCGTCGGCGGGAAGACGTCGAGGATGCCGCCGCGCACCGCGAACTCGCCGCGCCGCGAGACCATGTCGACCCGGTGGTAGGCGCGCTCGACGAGGCCGGTCGCCAGATCGGCGAGGTCGTGTCCGCGCGAGCCGACCGCCAGGCGGAGGGGCTCGGTGTCGGCGAGACCGGCCGCGAGCGGCTGGATCGCGGCGCGCACCGACGCCGTCACGACGAGCGGCGCGGCGCCGTCGTGGTCGGCCACGCGGCGCAGCACCTCGAGTCGGCGCCCCACGGTCTCGGCGCTCGGGCTGAGCCGTTCGTGCGGCAGTGTCTCCCACGCGGGGAAGTGGAGCACCTCGGCACCCGGCAGCACCGCTTCCAGCGCAGGGCCCAGCGACTCCGCACGGCGGCCGGTCGGGGCGACCACCAGCAGGGCGCCCGAGCGACCGGCGGCGCGCCGACGCTCGAGCAGCGCCGCCAGCAGGGGGGCGTCGAGACCGTCGACGAGAGAGAAGTCGGCGTCGACGATCGCCGCGGAGGCGGCATCCCGGAACGACTCGGCCTGTTCGAGGGCGCGCACGATCCCGGGAACTGTCACCGGACGAGTCTACGGCCGACCGACCCCACTCGCCCCTCGTAGGATGAGTGCGTGACCGACCCCGGTGCCGCTCCGCCGCCCGCCCCGCAGGGGCGCCCCGTGTATGCGCCCCCGGCCGGGTACCCGTCGCCGCCCGCCCCGCCGTACGCGAACGCCGCACCGACGGCACCGCCCGCCTACGCGGGCGCGGTCTACGGCGCGCCGCCGCAGCGGCGCGGCACGAGTGCGCTCGGGGTCGTGGCGCTCGTGCTCGCGCTGGCCGCGGCGATCGTGGCGTCGCTGGTCGCCGCCATGGCGGGGTACTTCGTCGGCGCCGGCACCGCGCAGGAGTTCGTCGTCTCGCCGTCGGGACCCGACCTCGACTGGCGCCTGCTGACGCCGGTGCGCGACTGGGTGCTCGTCGGCGAGATCGCGTTCTGGATCGGCACCGCCCTCGGCGTGTGGGCGCTCGTGCAGGGCATCGTCGCGATCGCGAAGGCGCGCGGGCGCGGCGCCGGCATCGCGGCCGTCGTCATCGCCGGCCTCGGACCGATCGTCTTCTTCCTCGGGCTGCAGCTCGGCCTCGCCATCGGCTTCGCGACGGGCGCAGCCGGCTGATTCAGGCCCGCGGCGCGTGGTGGCGCTGCTGGGCGGCGACGAGTCCCTCGCCCACGAGCTGCTCCACTGCATCGGCGGCGTCGCCGACGAGGATCCCCAGGTTCTGCCGCTCGGTCGCTCCGAAGGGGTCGAGCACCCAGTCGGCCGGGTCCTGACGGCCCGGGGGCCGCCCGATGCCGACGCGCACGCGTGCGAAGTCGGCGGTGCCGAGCGCCTTCGCGACATCGCGCACCCCGTTGTGACCGCCGTGGCCGCCGCCGGTCTTCAGCTTGATCGTGTCGAACGGGATGTCGAGCTCGTCGTGAACCACGATCACCCGCTCGGGCGGCACCGAATAGAAGCCGGCGAGCGCGCTCACCGGTCCCCCCGACACGTTCATGAACGAGTTCGGCTTGGCGAGGATGAGCTTGTCCGCGCCCGGCGCCAGCCACGTCTCGGCGACGCGTGCGTTCGCCTTGTGCGTGCGGAACGTCTCGCCGCGGCGCGCCGCGAGCTCGTCGACGACCAGCTGTCCGACGTTGTGACGCGTGCGCTCGTACCGCGGACCCGGGTTCCCGAGCCCGACGACCAGCCACGTCTGCGCCATGCTCCCATCCTCCCCCATCGTGGACGATCCCTCCCCCGGCGCATCGCGCCCCGAAATGTTCGACCGCGCCGGATCGCGGGTGTCGGGCGGACCCGTCCCGCGATCCGGCGCGGTCGAAGGAGGAAAGGGTGAGGGTTACTCCGCGGCGCTGTCGCCCTCGGCGGCCTCTTCGGCCTGGTCCTCGGCGACGGCCTCGTCCTCGGCCTCGATCTCGTCGGTCTCGGCGATCGTCGCAGCCGGGACCGAGATCGCGACGACGAGCGTCTCGGCGTCGGTGACCAGCGCGGCGCCCTCGGGCAGCGTGAGCTCGCCCGCCGTGATGTGGACACCCTCCTCGAGGCCCTCGACGTCGACCGTGAGGTTCTCGGGGATGTGGGTCGCCTCGACCTCGAGCGTGAGCGACGTGGCGTCGAGGTTGGCGATCGTGCCGGCGAAGGGCTCGCCCACGACGTGGACGGGCACGTCGACCTGGATCTTCTCGCCCTTCTTCACGACGAGCAGGTCGATGTGCTCGATGATCTGGTGCACAGGGTCCTTCTGCACGTCCTTGACGAGCGTGAGCTGCGCGTCGCCCTCGATGTCGAGCTCGAGCAGCGCGTTGGCGCGGCGCACGAGCAGACCGACCTGGTGGCCGGGCAGCGCGACGTGCACCGGGTCGGTGCCGTGGCCGTAGATGACGGCGGGGATCTTGCCGGCGGCGCGCAGACGGCGGGCGAAGCCCTTGCCGAAGTTCGAGCGCACCTCGGCGTGGACCTTGGTGTCGATGTCCTTGGACATGATGGATTCTCCTTGCGGGCGCACGGGCCCGATTCTGTGGGGTCTGGTTTCGACTCGAACGCGCACGCGTGAGGAAAGCCGTGAGCCTGCATCACCGCGTCGATCACGGATGCCGCGGCCGCGGAGAACGCGGACACGAGGCATCCCTCGCCGAAGTTGTGCGTCGAGTCTACCAGCGCCCCCGCTACCATGAGGAACGCACCCGATCGAGGAGGAACCCCATGGAATACGGCTTCATGTCACACGTGCTGCTCTGGGTGATCGGCCTCATCGCGGCCGCAGGACTCGTCGGCACCGTCCTGTCCTACTGGGCGATGGGCCGCCAGTCGTACTACAAGGACTGACACACGCCGCGGGGACGCGCCCGCACCCCCATTAGGCTGGGTGGTCGTCGTCCGTGGTGAGGAGCAGTCGTGTCGGAGCAGTCAGCGAACATCGGAGTCGTCGGTCTCGCGGTGATGGGGTCGAATCTGGCCCGCAACCTCGCGAGCCGTAAGGGGAACACCGTCGCGGTGTACAACCGCTCGCGCTCCAAGACCGACGAGCTGCTCGCCGAGCATCCCGAAGCGGGGTTCGTGCCCGCCTTCACGTACGAAGAGTTCGCCGCATCGCTGCAGAAGCCGCGCACGGCGATCATCATGGTCAAGGCCGGCGCCGGCACCGACGCCGTCATCGACGCGCTGGTCGACGTGTTCGAGCCGGGCGACATCATCGTCGACGGCGGCAACGCCCTGTTCAGCGACACGATCCGACGCGAGAAGACGGTCCGCGAGACCGGCATCAACTTCGTGGGAATGGGCGTGTCGGGCGGCGAGGAGGGCGCGCTGCTGGGCCCGTCGCTCATGCCGGGCGGCTCCGACGAGTCGTGGGTGACCCTCGGGCCCATCCTGAAGTCGATCGCGGCGGTGGCCGAGGGCGAGCCGTGCGTGACGCACATCGGCCACGACGGCGCCGGGCACTTCGTCAAGATGGTGCACAACGGCATCGAGTACGCCGACATGCAGCTCATCGCCGAGGCGTACGATCTCATCCGCCGCGGCACCGGCAAGACCCCCGCCGAGATCGCCGAGATCTTCGCCGAGTGGAACCGCGGCGAGCTCGAGTCGTACCTGATCGAGATCACCGCCGAGGTGCTGCGTCAGACGGATGCCGCCACGGGCCGCCCGCTCGTCGACGTCATCCTCGACCAGGCGGGCGCCAAGGGCACCGGCGCGTGGACCGTGCAGACCGCGCTGTCACTGGGCGTGCCGGTGTCGGGCATCGCCGAGGCGACGTTCGCTCGGTCGCTGTCGAGCCACCCCGAGCAGCGAGCGGTCTCGCGCGACCTGCCCGGCCCCCTCGAGGCGTTGCGCGTCGACGACGCCGACGCGTTCATCGAAGAGGTGCGCCTCGCGCTGTACGCGTCGAAGATCGTCGCGTATTCGCAGGGCTTCGACGAGATCCGCGCCGGCGCCGCCGAGTACGGGTGGTCGATCGACCTGGGCGCCGTCTCGAAGATCTGGCGCGGCGGATGCATCATCCGCGCCCAGTTCCTCAACCGCATCGCCGAGGCGTACGACGCCGCCCCCGACCTGCCCGTGCTGCTCACCGCGCCCTACTTCGTCGAGGCCCTCGGCCGCGCGCAGGACGCATGGCGGCGGATCGTGCAGACGGCCGCGGGCGCCGGCATCCCCGCTCCCGCCTTCTCGTCGTCGCTGTCGTACTACGACGGACTGCGCGCCGAGCGCCTGCCCGCCGCGCTCATCCAGGGACAGCGCGACTTCTTCGGCGCGCACACC
>JAUHVN010000486.1 GCA_030425055.1 Actinomycetes bacterium
CGAGCCGTTTGGCCATCGTGGCCTCGGGCACCAGGAACGATGCGGCGATGGCGCTCGTCGGCAGCCCGACGACGTAGCGCAGGGTCAGGGCGACCCGTGCCGCCTCGTCCAGTGCGCGGTGGCAGCATCCGAAGATCATCGCCAGCAGGTCGTCCTCGACGGCGCCGCGCTCGCGCTGCGGCAGTTCGAGGGCCGCGCGCACGTCGTCCTCGCGGCGCGACCAGCGCGCGTCGCGGCGCGCCTGGTCGATGATCCGGTTCCGCGCGACGGTGAGCAGCCACGCGCCGGGCGCGTCGGGCACACCGGTCGCCGGCCAGCGGTCGACGGCCGCGGCGAACGCGTGCTGCGCGGCGTCCTCTGCCAGGTCGAGGTCGCCGAGATCGGCGCGCAGCACCGCGACCAGGCGCGGCCACTGCGTGCGGAAGACCTCGGCGACCTCGACGGCGGAGGTCACGACCGTTCGAGCGCCGAGAAGTCCAGGACCGCGCGGATCTCCACCGAGCCGTAGCCGATGTTGGGCACCTTCTCGGCGTACGACACCGCGGCGTCGAGGTCGTCGACGTCGATCACGTAGTAGCCGCCCAGGTACTCCTTGGTCTCGGCGAACGGTCCGTCGGTGACGATCGTGCCGCCGTCGCGCACCCGCACGGTCGTCGCCGTGTCGACCGGATGCAGCGCCTCGCCGCCGACGTACACGCCGGCCTGCTTGAGCATGTCGTCGTAGGCGAACCATTCGCCCATCTCGGCGGCCTCTTCGGGGCTGCCGGGCTGCGGCCCGGCGTCGGGTGCGCTGGTGAGCAGAAGCATGTACTGCATGGTGCGTCCTTTCGATGCGGGAGCCGTCAGGTGCGACCCCTCACTGACCTGACGAACACCAGTCGACCAGATGGACACCCCGTGCGCACGGGTTTCAGCCGAACCACTGCACGACCGCGACCACGATGGCGGCGACGGCGACGGCGGCGAGCAGGGCGAGGTACAGCAGGACGAGCCGGGTGTCGCGCAGCCAGCAGCGCGACACCCGCAGGCCCGCCCGCCACGCGGCCGCGTACCCGATGAAGGCGACGACGGCGAAGACCGCCAGCGCGACCGGTCCGAGCAGCCACCCCAGCGCAGCGATCGTCGCGTAGATGCACAGGCGCAGCGGGTCGGGCGGGGCCGCCGCCGCCGGCCCGGGCGTCGCCGCCGCGTCGCGCCGGGCGATCATCTCGCCGGGCGACGGGCCGCGGGCCACGTCGGAGGCGGCGCGCTCGCGGTCGTCGGTCACGGCGTCCTCCGGGCGGTGGCGAGCAGGCTCTCGGCGGTCGCGAGCACGGGCGCCGCGTCCGCGCGGCGGGCCGATGCCGTGCTCATGCGCTGGTCGCCGAGCCGCGTCCACGCCTGCACGGCGCAGAACGGCGCGCACTGGTCGTAGCCGTCGTCGCCGAGCGTGCCGACGTGCACGCAGCACTGCACCAGCCGCTCCTCGAGCATCGTGGAGATGTCCTGGAAGGGCTTCACCGTGATGCGCTTCACGCGCTCGCCCATGAGTCGCCGCATGCGGTCGCGGTGACCCGGCAGGCGCGTCGCGGCCAGGGTCGCGAGCGTGCCGATGCCGAGATCGCACTGCTGGCAGATGTTCTGCCACAGCGCGGCGGTGCGCGAGTCGGCGGGCGAAGCCTGCTCGCTCAGCAGGTCGAGGAACGAGTTCTTCACGAGTTCGCGCAGCTGCAGCGGCATCGCCCGGTCGGCCACCCGGTTGGCGATGCCGTCGGGGTCGATCTCGAGCCAGCGCAGCAGCTCGTCGTGGCCGACGAGCGCCACGAGCGAGCGCCAGACGCCGGCGTCGTCCTTCAGCAGGTAGCCGACCGACGCGCAGTGCGGGTGCGAGCAGGGCAGGGCGGTGAGATCGTGCCAGTTCACGACTCCGTCGGTCTGCGGCCCG
>JAUHVN010000054.1 GCA_030425055.1 Actinomycetes bacterium
ATGCCGGCGCGCAGCGTGCGGGCGAGGAAGACGCCGAACAGCTCGTCGACGGCGTCGGCCTGCATCGCGGGTCCGCCCTCGTCGGGCAGTGGGGGCCGCGGGGTCGCGGCCGAGCGCAGGTCCCACAGGTGCTTCCGCGCCTCGTGCGCCATGCGCCGCCGCCAGAAGCCGGCCTCGCCGGCGCCGAGCAGCGTCCAGCACTCACGGCCCGGGTCGGTCGACCGCAGAGTGTCGACCAGCCGCTGCGCGCCCTCGCGGTACCACGCCACCGGGTCGGTGCCGGTCGGGCGCGCGAACGAGGCCCGGTCGGCGGCCGTTCCGCTCTCGACCACCTGCGCGGCCCACCGCTGGATCTGGCCGAGGTGGTCGACGAGTTCGCCGGCGGTCGGCCAGAGCTCCGACGAGATCGTCGCCGCCGGGTCGGTCGCGGCCGCCTCCTCGGCGAACGCGGCCGACAGCTGCGCGACCGCGTCGGCGAACGCGTCCGGCCCGATCGGATCCGTCATCGTCTTTCCCGTCGATAGGGTGGGCGCGTGCTCACGCCCGAACTCCAGCGCGCCGAGGGACTCATCCGCGAGATCCCCGACTACCCCGAGCCTGGCATCCTCTTCCGAGACATCACACCCCTGCTCGCGGATGCCGGGGCGCTGCGCGCCGTGACGGCGGCGCTCGCCGAACCCTTCCTCGGCCGGTTCGACGTCGTCGCCGGCGTCGAGGCCCGCGGGTTCCTGCTCGCCGGCACGATCGCCGCGATGACGGGCACCGGCCTCGTGCCGATCCGCAAGGCGGGCAAGCTGCCGCGGCCTGCGGCATCCGTCTCCTACGACCTCGAGTACGGCCGGGCCGAGATCGAGGCCCACGACGACATCGCCGACGGCACGCGGGTGCTGCTGGTCGACGACGTGCTGGCCACCGGCGGCACCCTCGCGGCGGCACGCGAGCTCGTCGGCGCGCTCGGCGGAGAGATCGTCGGCACGGCCGTGCTCATCGAGCTCGGCGCGCTCGACGGGCGGTCACTCGTGCCCGACGTGCACACGCTGTTCACCGTGTGATCCGGCGGCCGGCGGGCCGTGGGGCCGCGGCCCGCCCGCTCAGGGCGTGAGGCACACCGCCGGCAGGTCGAACCAGCGCAGGTGCTCGAAGTCGTCAGACACCCCGGGCAGGTGCGTCGCGTCGTCTCCGACTTCGGTCGCGGCGACCGCGAAGAGGGCCTCGGCCTCGGCGAGGTAGCCGGTCAGCGCCGACTCGGGCGCCCGCTCGTCATGGTGGGGGAACGTCAGCCGTCCCTCGTCGTCGAAGCCCAGCTGGCGAAGGCGCAGCGGCGGCTCGGTCGACGCGCGACGGTGATGCCACAGCCCGGTGGCGGGGTCGAACGTGTAGTCGGGCAGCAGTCGCCATCCGTCGCGCGCCACCATCTTGACCGCCTCGACCAGGTAGTCGAACACGGCGGGCGAGATGAAGTAGTTGAAGTTGATCCGCACCCACCCCGGCTTGATGCCCTCGCAGCCGCGCGAGATCTCGCGGTCGTACTCGGCCGAGCGGTCGACGTCGATGCCCAGCAGGTGGTGGCCGTAGGGTCCCGCGCACGAGCATCCGCCCCTCGACTGGATGCCGAACAGGTCGTTGAGCAGAGACACCACGAAGTTGTGGTGCAGGAACCGGCCGGTGGGGGTGCGCACGACGAACGACACGATCGACAGCCGCTCGGCGTCGAGGTTGCCGAGCACCTCGATCGCGGGCTCATCGGCCCACGCCGTGACCGCGCGGGCGAGCAGGTCGTTCTCGAGGGTGCGGATCGTCTCGACCCCGACCGCTTCCTTCAGGCCGAAGACGACGCCGGCGCGGATCGCCTCGACGATCGCGGGCGTGCCGCCCTCCTCCCGATGGGCGACGTCGTCGAGGTAGCGGTGCTCGGTCGGGTTGACATAGGCGACGGTGCCGCCGCCGGGCACGTCGGGCACACGGTTGATCGCGAGCTCGCGCCGGATCACCAGCACACCCGGCGTGCTCGGTCCGCCGATGAACTTGTGCGGGCTCAGGAACACCGCGTCCTTATACGTGCCGGATGCCCGCGCCTCGGCGGGCTCGCCCTGGTACATGTCGATGTCGACATACGGAGCGGCGGCCGCGAAGTCCCAGAACGACAGCGCGCCGTGTGCGTGCAGCAAAGCCGAGATGCGCGCGGTGTCGCTCACGATTCCCGTGACGTTGCTCGCGGCCGAGAACGACCCGATCTTGAGGGGGCGCATCGCGAACCGCGCGAGCTCGGCCTCGAGCACCGACACGTCGATGTGCCCGTCGGGGTCCTGCGGAATCGTCACGACGTCGGCGATCGACTCGCGCCACGGCAGCTCGTTGGAGTGGTGCTCGAACGGGCCGATGAAGACGACGGGCCGGTCGTCGGCGGGGATCGCGGCGCTCAGGTGGTACCGGTCCTCGAGCGGCGACGGGATGCGCAGTCCCAGCATCCCGACGAGCTTCGCGATCGCGCCGGTCGCTCCGGCGCCGGTGAAGATGACGACCACATCGTCGTCGCCGCCGACGGCGCGGTGGATGACCTCGCGCGCGTCCTCGCGCAGCCGGGTCGTCTGCAGCCCCGTGCCGCTGGACTCGGTGTGGGTGTTGGCGTAGCGGGGCAGCACCTCGTCGCGGATGAAGTCCTCGATGAAGCTCAGGGCGCGGCCGGATGCCGTGTAGTCGGCGTACGTGACGCGGCGCGGGCCGTAGGGGCCGGGGACGACCTGGTCGTCGCCGATCACCGAGCGGCGGATGCGCTGCAGCAGCGGGGTCTCCCGCAGGGAGTCGGTGTCCACCCTCGGCAGGGTAGCGCCGATGCGTGACGTCGGCGATGGGGGTCGTCGATCGACGGTGTAGCACTCCCGTAATGGGCGGGAAACCCCGAGGGCCCTCGGCCGGAATAGCCTTCCAGCATGGCGTCGAGCGATCGTCTCACCATCCGCGCGGGGCGCGCGTGGATCGACGGCGCCTTCCGCCCGGCCGAGGTGTGGGTCGAAGACGGCGTGATCGTCGCGGTCGACACCGCCCCGCGCGGCGGACCCCGTGGGGCCGTCTTGGTGCCCGGCGACGCCGTGCTGCTGCCCGGACTGGTCGACTCCCACGTGCACGTCAACGAGCCGGGGCGCACCGAGTGGGAGGGCTTCCGGTCGGCGACCCTCGCCGCCGCGGCGGGTGGCGTGACGACGATCGTCGACATGCCGCTCAACTCGATCCCTCCCACGACCACCGCCGAGGCGCTCGAGATCAAGCAGGCGGCGGCTGCGGCATCCGCGTACGTCGACGTCGGCTTCTGGGGCGGAGCGGTGCCCGAGAACCTCGGGATGCTGCGACCCCTGCACGACGGCGGGGTCTACGGCTTCAAGTGCTTCCTCGCCCCGTCGGGCGTCGACGAGTTCGGCCACCTGTCGGGCGACCAGCTGCGCGCAGCGATGGCCGAGATCGCCGCGATCGGCTCGCGGCTCATCGTGCACGCCGAGGATCCGGCGCTGCTGCACGAGAGCGGTCCGCTCGGTCGCGAGTACGACGCCTTCCTCGCATCGCGGCCACCCGCCAGTGAGGCATCCGCCATCGACGCGGTGATCGACGCCGCGCGCGCCACGGGAGCCCGCGCGCACATCCTGCACCTCAGCGATGCGGGGTCGCTGCCGGCGATCCGCGCGGCGAAGGCCGAGGGCCTGGCGCTCACCGTCGAGACGTGCCCGCACTACCTGGTGATCACCGCCGAGGAGATCCCCGACGGGGCGAGCGAGTTCAAGTGCTGCCCGCCGATCCGGGATGCCGGCAACCGCGACCTGCTCTGGGAGGGCGTCGTCGACGGCACGATCGATGCGATCGTCAGCGACCACTCCCCGTCGACGGTCGACCTCAAGCGTTCGCACGGCGGCGACTTCGGGCTGGCGTGGGGCGGCATCGCCAGCCTGCAGGTGGGACTGTCGGCCGTGTGGACCGAGGCGCGCGCTCGCGGCATCCCGCTCGAGACGATCCTGCCGCTCTACACGACCGGGCCCGCGCGGGTCGCCGGCCTGCCCGGCGACGCCGGTGTGATCGCGCCCGGGGCGCCCGCTCACCTCACCGTGTTCGCGCCCGACGAGCGGTACCCGATCGACGCGCGGCGGCTGCTGCACCGCAACCCGATCAGCGCGTACGACCACCGGGTGCTGACCGGCCGCATCCGCCGCACGTGGCTACGCGGCGCGCCGGTGTACGACGCCACCGAGGGCGGGGCCGGCGAGGCGCCCCGGTTCCGCCGCGGCCCGTCGGGCCGGCTGCTGTCGGCCCGCTGACCCGGGTTTGCCGCGCCCAACTCCTCCAATCGGGGGCCGCGGCGCCGCCTGAGGGCCGGTTTCGCCCGGTTCCGGCCCGGATTGGAGGAGTTCGGCCGCGCGTCTGCCGGATCCGCCGTGCAGAACTCCACGGATCCGCGCGTCCGCGCCCGGTTCCGGGGCCGGTCCGGGCCGACCGGGGCTGGATCCGTGGAGTTCTGCCCGCCGACCCGCGCCGAACTCCTGAGAAACAGCGACGGCGGCCGCTCGTAGGCCGCCTTGGGGGCCGGCAGCCGGCTTTCTCAGGAGTTGGGCCCAGCCCTGCGCCGCGCCGCTCGCCGCCGGCCCGCGTTGCGGCCACGTAACGGCGCCGTAAAACCTGCGGCCCCGGCCTATCCGGGGCGTGCGCGCGGGTCTACCGTCGCCCCATGGCAACGAGGCGTCGGCGTCGTCGCCGCCCGCCTCCCGTTCCCTGAGGAGGCGACATGACCACCACCGACAAGCCCGCCAAGCTCACCAAGGCCGAGAAGGCCGAGCGCAAGGCGGCGCGCAAGGCCGACAACTCCGTCGACGGGATCCCACCGCTCGGGCGGCTGTTCCCCCTCGGCCTGCAGCACGTGCTCGCGCTGTACGCGGGCGCCGTCGCGGTGCCGCTCATCGTCGGCGGCGCCCTCGGCTACTCATCGGCTGACCTCGCCTTCCTCATCAGCGCCGACCTGTTCATCGCGGGCATCGCCACGATCGTGCAGTCGATCGGGTTCTGGCGGTTCGGTGTGCGGCTGCCGCTCATGCAGGGTGTGACCTTCGCCGCGGTCGGCCCGATGATCGCGATCGGCCTCGAGCACGGCATCACCACCATCTTCGGGTCGGTGATCGCGTGCGGCCTGTTCATGATCATCGTCGCGCCGTTCTTCTCGCAGCTGCTTCGGTTCTTCCCGCCGATCGTCACCGGCACCGTGATCCTCATCATCGGCCTCTCGCTCATGCGGGTCGCGGCCGGCTGGATCATGCCCATCAACATCGCCTTCGCGTTCGGCACTCTGCTGTTCATCGTGCTGATCGAGCGCTTCGCGCCGGCGGCGATCGCGCGGGTCTCGGTGCTGCTGGGCCTCGTGGCCGGCACCGTCGCCGCCCTGTTCGTGCCCGGCATGGTCGACTGGTCGGGCGTCGGCGAAGCCGGCTGGTTCGCGATCGTCACGCCGTTCCACTTCGGTCTGCCGACCTTCGAAATCGCTTCGATCGTGTCGATGGTCATCGTGGGCATCGTCATCATGACCGAGACCACCGGCGACATGATCGCGGTCGGCGAGATCGTCGAGAAGCCGGTCACGCGCCGTCAGCTCGCCGACGGCCTGCGCGCCGACGGCCTGGGAACCGTGCTCGGCGGCATCTTCAACACGTTCCCGTACACGGCGTTCGCGCAGAACGTCGGGCTGGTCTCGCTCACGGGCGTCAAGTCGCGGTACGTCGCGACGATGGCGGGCGCGATCCTCGTCGTGCTCGGTCTCATCCCCAAGGTGTCGGCGATCGTCGAGGGCGTGCCGCGCGCCGTGCTCGGCGGTGCGGGCATCGCACTGTTCGGCATGGTGGCGGCATCCGGCATCCGCACCCTCGCGAAGGTGAAGTTCAACAACCGCAACGTGCTGATCGTCGCGATCTCGGTCGGCATCGCGCTGCTGCCGACGGTCACCCCGACGATCTACGAGCAGTTCCCGACGTGGTTCCAGCTCATCTTCGACTCGGGCATCTCGGCCGGCGCGATCGTCGCGATCCTGCTCAACCTGCTGCTCAACTCGAGCGATCTGCGCAAGGAGGGCATGAGCGATCCGTCGATCAGCGCCCACGATGCGGTGCGCGGACCGGCGGCGGCCGCGCTCGTACATCCCGAGGCGCAGGGCACGGGACTCATCGACACGGTCATCCTCGACGACCCCGACAGGAAGATCACCGTCGAGCCGACGACGAAGACGGATGCCGCCGACGAGCCGAAACCGTAACGCCTCGGCAACAGAAGTGCGAGACTCTTGACCCATGTCGGTCAAGGTCGCGCTCGAGCACTACACGGGCTACCGCTTCGCGCATCCGGTGACGGTGCATCCGCACCTGATCCGGCTGCGCCCCGCCCCGCACACGCGCACGCCCATCGAGGCGTACTCGTTGCAGATCAGTCCGAAGAACCACTTCATCAACTGGCAGCAGGATCCGTTCGGCAACTGGGTCGCGCGCGTGGTGTTCCCCGAGAAGGTCAGCCACCTCGAGATCACGGTGGGACTCGTCGCCGACCTCATGGTGATCAACCCGTTCGACTTCTTCATCGAGGAGTACGCCGAGCGGTTCCCGTTCCAGTACCGGCCCGAGCTCGCCGCCGACCTCGCGCCGTACCGCGCGCCGGTCGACGACAGTGCGGCCGCCTACACGTGGATGGAGGGTCTGCCGCCGCTGCCCGACGACGGTGTGCCGACCGTGACGTTCCTGGCCGACCTGAATCGCGCCGTGCACGCGGCCGTCGCGTACGACGTGCGCATGGAGCCGGGTGTGCAGTCGCCCGACGAGACCCTCCAGCGCGCGATCGGGTCGTGCCGCGACTCGGCGTGGCTGCTCGTCAGCCTGCTGCGCCGCTACGGCCTGGCCGCCCGGTTCGTGTCGGGGTACCTCGTGCAGCTGGCCGCCGATCAGGCATCCCTCGACGGGCCGTCGGGCCCGCAGGAGGACTTCACCGATCTGCACGCGTGGGCCGAGGTGTACATCCCGGGCGCGGGCTGGATCGGGATGGATGCCACGAGCGCCCTGTTCGCGGGCGAGGGGCACATCCCGCTTTCGGCGACACCGCATCCCAGCACCGCCGCGCCGATCGAGGGGGCGACCGGCCGCGTCGACGTCGAGTTCGACTTCCGCAACGAGGTGCGGCGGGTGCACGAGGACCCGCGCACCACCAAGCCGTTCACCGACCCGCAGTGGGAGCGCATCGACGCGCTCGGCGAGGCCGTCGATGAGCGGCTGCGCCGCGGCGACGTGCGCCTCACGATGGGCGGCGAGCCCACCTTCGTCGCGCTCGACGACGCCACCGCCGCCGAGTGGAACACCGACGCCGACGGCGAGCACAAGCGCAAGCTCGCCACCGAGCTGGCCGAGCGGCTGCGGGCGACGTACGCGCTCGGCGGCGTGGTACACCGCGGCGACGGCAAGTGGTACCCCGGCGAGCCGCTGCCGCGGTGGAACATCGCGCTGCAGTGGCGGTCCGACGGCGTGCCGCTGTGGAACGACCCCGCGCTGTTCGCCGACCCGTGGAACGACGATCCCGATCCGGATGCCGCAGCCGCCGCCGAAGCGCTCGCGCGCGGCATCACGCGCGTGCTGGGCCTGCCCGACGGGCAGCTGCTCGGCGCGTACGAGGATCCGCTGGCCGCACTCTCGGCCGAGGTGCGCCGCCCCGAGGGCGAGCGCCCCGCCGAGGAACCCGCCGACGCGGACGACGTCGCCGAGCTGGATGCCGCCGAGCCGGCGCCTGTCGGATGGGTGCTGCCGCTCACGACCGGCGACGACTGGACGAGCCCGGCCTGGCGGTTCCGCCGTGGCCGGCTGGTGCTGACGCCGGGCACGAGCGCCGTCGGGCTGCGGCTGCCGCTGGACTCGGTGGCGTGGACCGATCCCGAGCATCCGGGTGAGCCGTCGTACCTCGAGGCGGGGCCGCCGCTGCGGCCCGGCATCCCGTCGGTCGAGGTCGTCGACGCCGAGGGCGCCGACCGCACCGCGCTCGCGATCGAGGCGCGCGACGGCCACGTCTTCGTCTTCCTGCCGCCGACCACCACGCTCGAGGCGTACGCGAGCCTGCTGGCGGTCATCGAGGCCGCGGCGGCCGAGCACGGCACGCGGCTCGTGCTCGAGGGGTACGGCCCGCCGCCCGACGCGCGCCTCACGCAGCTGGTCGTCACGCCCGATCCCGGCGTCATCGAGGTCAATGTGCAGCCGACGGCGTCGTGGGCCGACCAGCGCGACCTCACGCTCGATCTGTACGAGCAGGCGCGACAGAGCAGGCTGGCGACTGAGAAGTTCGACCTCGACGGCCTGCACACCGGCACCGGCGGCGGCAACCACATCACGCTGGGCGGCACGCAGCCGATCGACTCGCCCCTGCTGCGTCGGCCCGACCTGCTCGCCAGCCTCGTGACGTACTGGCAGCGGCATCCGAGCCTGTCGTACCTCTTCTCGGGACGGTTCATCGGACCGACGAGCCAGGCGCCGCGCTTCGACGAGGGCCGACCCGAGGCCGTCTACGAGATGGAGATCGCGCTCGCCGAAGTGCGCCGGCTCGCGTCGGTCGCCGATGACGCGGATGCCGATGCCCTGCCGTGGCTCGTCGACCGGGCGCTGCGGCACCTGCTGACCGACCTGACCGGCAACACGCACCGCGCCGAGTTCTGCATCGACAAGCTGTACAGCCCCGACTCGAGCCGCGGCCGCCTCGGTCTGCTCGAGCTGCGCGGCTTCGAGATGCCGCCGCATCCGCAGCTCGCGCTCGTGCAGGCGCTGCTGGTGCGCAGCCTCGTCGCGATGTTCTGGGAGAAGCCCTACACGGCGCCGCTCGTGCGCTGGGGCACGCGTCTGCACGAGGACTTCCTGCTGCCGCAGGGCGCCACCGCCGACATCAACGCCGTCGTCGCCGACCTGCGCGCGCACGGCATCGCGTTCGAAGAGACGTGGCTCGACCCGTTCACCGAGTTCCGCTTCCCCCGCATCGGCTTCACGCGACTCGAGGCCGGCGGCGGCATCGAGCTCGAGCTGCGCCAGGCGATCGAGCCGTGGCACGTGCTCGGCGAGGAGGCGACGGCGGGCGGAACGGCGCGCTACGTCGACTCGTCGGTCGAGCGCGTGCAGGTGCGCGTGCGGGGCGTCGACCCCGACCGGCACCTCGTGACGTGCCAGGGTGTACCTGTGCCCCTGATCCCGACAGGACACCTCGGCGAGTACTACGCCGGCGTCCGCTACCGCGCGTGGCAGCCGTGGTCGGCGCTGCACCCGTCGATCCCGGTGCACGCGCCGCTGGTGTTCGACGTCGTCGACGCCGAGTCCGAGACGAGTCTCGGCGGCGCGACGTATCACGTGGTGCACCCGGGCGGTCGGGCGTACGAGCATCCGCCCGTCAACGCCAACGAGGCAGAGGCCCGCCGCGCGAGCCGCTTCACGGCGCACGGCCACACCCCGGGACGCCTCGACATCGCCGCGATGCGGCTCGCCGGCCGCCGTGCGGCGACGACCGACTACCCGCACACGCTCGACCTCAGGAGGGTGCCCCCGCGGTGAGCGTGCTCCACGACTACGCGGCGGCGCTGTCGCAGTCGCCCCTGATCCCCCTGTCGGATGCCGATTCGACGGGGATGCCGCGTTTCGACGAGGTGATCGCGCCCGAGGGGTCGCTCCGGCCGGCGTGGAAGGCGCTCGCATCGGCGACGGTCGGGCTGACGGCGGCCGAGATGGCGCGGGTGGATGCCGAGATCTCGGCGGCGCTCGCCGACGACGGCGTCACCTACACCCACCGCGACGACGGCACGCGGCCGTGGCGGCTCGATCCGTTCCCGCTCGTGCTCGACTCGGCGACGTGGGAGTCGCTGCAGGTGGGTCTCGCGCAGCGCGCCGAGCTGCTCAACGCGATCATGGCCGATGTCTACTCCGATCAGCGGCTGCTGGCCGACGGGGTGATCCCGGCCGCGGCGATCGTCGCGCACCCCGGGTTCATCCGGCCGATCGCGCGGGCGAGCGCCGGGTCGTCGCATCCGCTGCTCATGACCGCGACCGACCTCGGCCGCGACGTTGACGGCGAGTGGCGCGTTCTCGCCGACCGGGTGCAGGCGCCGTCGGGCCTCGGCTACGCGATGCAGAACCGGCTCGTCGTGTCGCGGCTGCTGCCCGAGCTGTATCAGGAGGCCGAGATCCATCGGCTCGAGCCGTACTTCGCGGCCTTCCGCGATGCGCTGCTGCAGAGCGCGGCCGTCGATGATCCCGATCCGCGCGTCGTCGTGCTCTCGCCGGGCACGCACTCCGAGACGGCGTACGACCAGGCCTTCCTCGCGAACATGCTGGGCTTCCCGCTCGTGCAGGGCAGCGACCTCGTCGTGAGCGACGGCAACGTGTGGATCAAGCCGGCGCGCTGGCCGCGGTCGAAGCCGGTCGACCGGGTCGATGTGATCCTGCGCCGCGTCGATTCGGCGTGGTGCGACCCGCTCGAGCTGCGCGGCGACTCGCAGCTGGGCGTCGCGGGTCTCGTCGAGGCGGTGCGCCGCGGGCGGGTGCGCGTCGTCAACGGGCTCGGCGCCGGCGTGCTCGAGAACCCGGCGCTGCTGCCGTTCCTGCCGGCCGCGTGCGAGCGGCTGCTCGGCGAGCAGCTGCGGCTGCCCGCGGCGCCCGCGTGGTGGTGCGGCGACGATGCGGCCGAGGTGATCGCGCGGCTGCGCGACGACCCCGAGTCGATCATCGTGCGCACCCTCGACGGCACGGCGATGACGGGCGGTGTCGACGAGGTCGAGGCGCGCATCGCGGCGCATCCGTACCGCTACGTCGGCGTCGGGCGCATCGCGCTGTCGCAGGCGCCGGTGTGGGGGCCGACGGATGCCGCAGAGTCGCGCACCCTCGTGCTGCGCGCGTTCGCACTGCACCACGGGCAGGCCTACCGCACGCTCGCGGGCGGGCTCGCGACGGTGCGCGACGATGCGGGCGCTCCACTCACGAAGGATGTGTGGGTGCTCAAGTCGGATGCCGCCGAGGCCGACCAGGGTCTGCCCGCCGACGCGCCGATGACGATGATCCCGTCGATCCCGCCGCTCGCGCCGCGTGCGCTCGCCGACATGTACTGGGCGGGGCGCTACGCCGAGCGCGCCGAGGATGCGCTGCGGCTCATCGTCGCCGCGCACACCCGGTTCGATCTCGCCCGCGACCACAAGTCGGCGTCGGGCGACGTGCTGCTCGACGTGCTGCACCGCCTCGCCGGGACACGCTGGATCGACCCCGACGCCGAGCTGCGGTCGCTGCTGCTCGACGAGCGTCGCTCGGGTTCGGCGGCGCATGCGCTCACCGGAATGCGCGCGGCGCTCGAAGGCGTGCGCGACCAGCTGTCGGGCGACACGTGGCGCGTGTTCAGCTTCGTCGACCGGGCGAAGAAGGCGCTGCGCGAGTCGACGCACTCGCCGCAGATCGCCGATTCCGCCGAGCGCATGCTCACCGGCGTGCTCTCGCTGCACGGCGTCACCGCGAACATGATCCGCGACACCGGCTGGCACATGATCGAAGCCGGTCGGTACCTCGAGCGGTGCCAGCAGCTGTGTGCGCTGCTGTCGGCGACGACGACGTCGCGCCGCGACTCGCGCGTCGACCGCGACGTGCTCGACGGTGTGCTGCTCGCGGCCGAGAGCCTCGTCACCCATCGTCGTCGCTACCGCGGATACGGCCGGGTGCGCAGCATCCTCGAACTCCTGATCAAAGACGCCGACAACCCGCGCTCGCTGGCGTTCTCGCTCGAGCGGCTGC
>JAUHVN010000055.1 GCA_030425055.1 Actinomycetes bacterium
GCTGGTGTACTGCGCGATGCCGAGGCCGCGCGTGAACGGCAGGTACGCGAGATCGAGGTCGCGCGTGCGCCAGCCGAGCAGGTGGGTGTCGAGGGTCACGACGATCGCCTCGCAGCCGGATGCCTCGGCCCGCCGCAGCAGCGACGCGTTCAGCTCGTCGGAGGCCGACCAGTACAGCTGGAACAGGCGCGAGCCGTCGGGGGCGGCGGCTGCGACGTCCTCCATCGCGACAGAGGCCTGGTTCGACAGCGTGTACGGCACGCCGAGCGCGGCGGCCGCGCGCGCGACGGCGCGGTCGGCGTCGGGATGCGCGAGCTCCATGACGCCGAGCGGGGCGAGCAGCAGCGGCGAGGGGCGATCCCGCCCGAGGAACGTCGTCGACAGGTCGCGCGACGAGACGTCGCGCAGCGGCCGCGGCCACAGCTGCCAGCGGCCGAACGCGGCACGGTTGGCGGCGACCGTGCGCTCGGCCCCCGCACCGCCCGCGACGTACGCGAAGGCCTCGGCGCTCATCGCCGCGCGCGCAGCGGCTTCGAGCGCATCGCCGTCGACGGGCACGCGCGGCGTCGCGCCGCTGATGCCGGCGCGGTAGATCTCGGACTGCGTCCGGCGCGAGATGCCGCGAGCGGCGGCGGGATCGGACGGAGCGGCATTGCTCGGGGTCATGTCGGTCAGCCTACGGGCGGCTCGGCGCCGGGCACGCGTGGCGGGGTCGCGGCATCCGTCTTTTCTAACTAAGATTCGAATACAGGAGCCGACATGACCGACACCGCCGAGACCACTGAGACCGCCCGACTGAGCAAGTCGGCGCGCACGCGCGAGCGCATCCTCGATGCGGCGGCGCACGTGCTGAGCCGCAAGGGCTATGCGGGCACCCGTCTCGTCGACGTCGCGGCGCAGGCGGGACTTCAGGCGCCGGCGATCTACTACCACTTCGGCTCGCGCGACGAGCTGATCGAAGAAGTCATGTGGGTCGGTGCGGCGCGCGTGCACGCGCATGTCGTCGACGAGCTCGCAGCGCTGCCCGTCGACACGTCGGCGCTGGAGAAGATCTACGTCGCCGTCGAGGCCCATCTCACCTACGAGCTGCAGATCTCGGACTACACGACCGCGTCGATCCGCAACGCGAACCAGGTGCCCGAAGCACTGCGCACCAAGGCCGCCGCCGAGGAGGCGTCGTACGCCCGGCTGTGGCGCGATCTGTTCACCACGGCCCGCGACACCGGACAGCTGCGCCCCGACGTCGACATCAGCGTCTCGCGCCTGCTGCTGCTGGGCGCGATGAACTGGGCGGCGGAGTGGTGGAACCCCAAGCACCGCACCCTCGACGACCTGGTGCGCGCCACGCAGGACATGGTGCGCTACGGCATGGCCCGCGTCGAGGGCTGAGCGCCCACCACCCGCGAGGACGGCGCTACGCGACGGCGGGCTCGGCGACCAGTGCGAGCCGCGAGCGCAGCACCTCGACGGCCTCCGCGACCGTGCGCCGCACGACCTCGCCGGCGGTGGGGATGTCGCGGATGATGCCCTGCACCTGGCCAACGGTCCAGATACCCGCGTCGAGGTCGCCCTGCTCGAAGACGGTGCGTCCGCGCGCACCGGCGACGAGGTCGCGCACGTCGGGGAACTGCCCGCCATTGGCGAGGATCTCGACCACCTCGTCGCTCACGGCGTTCTTCGCGACGCGCGCGGTGTTGCGCAGGCTCCGGAAGATGAGGTTCGTGTCGAGCTCGGATGCCTCGACGATGCGCTCCTTGACCCGTTGCGCGACCGGCGACTCGACGGTGCACATGAAGCGCGACCCCATGTTGACGCCGTCGGCGCCGAGCGACAGCGCCGCGGCGAGCCCGCGCCCGTCGGCGAAGCCGCCCGACGCGATGAAGGGGATCTCGAGCACGTCGGCGGCGGCGGGGATCAGCACGAGTCCGGGCACGTCGTCCTCGCCCGGGTGACCGGCGCACTCGAAGCCGTCGATCGACACGGCCGTGACCCCGACGCGCTGCGCCTTGAGCGCGTGGCGCACGCTCGTGCACTTGTGGATGACGCGGATGCCGTGCTCGGCGAACATCTCCATGTGCGGCTCGGGGCTCGAGCCCGCGGTCTCGACGATCGTGACACCGGCGTCGACGATCGCGCGCCGGTACTCGTCGTAGGGCGGCGGGTTGATCGACGGCAGGATCGTGAGATTGACGCCGAACGGCTTGTCGGTCATCGTCCGCGCGCGCTCGATCTCGGCGACGAGGTCGGCCGGGGTGGGCTGGGTGAGCGCGGTGATCATGCCGAGGCCGCCGGCCTCGGACACCGCGGCGGCGAGCTCGGCGCGGCCGACCCACATCATGCCTCCCTGCACGACCGGATGCTCGATGCCGAGCGCCTCGGTGAACCGGGTCTTCAGGCGGGGCGTTTCACTCATAGGTGTCTCCGGTGACGGCTCGTGCGACGAGGGATTCGGGCGGCAGGAAGCGGTCGCCGTAGGTGGCCGCCAGCTCACGGGCACGCGCGACGAAGCCGGCGAGTCCGCCGTCGTACTGGTTGACGTACTGCAGCACACCCCCGGTCCACGCCGGGAAGCCGATGCCGTAGATCGAACCGATGTTGGCGTCGGGCACGCTCGTGAGCACGCCTTCGTCCAGGCAGCGGATCGTGTCGATCGCCTCGGCGAACAGCATCCGCTCCTGCAGATCGACGAACGGGAGCACGGTGCTACCCGAGTCGTACTTCTCACGCAGCCCGGGCCACAGCCCGATGCGCTTGCCCGACTCGTCGTACTCGTAGAAGCCCCCGCCCGCGCGGCGACCGGGGCGCTCGGCGTCGTCGACCATCCAGTCGATGACCGCGTGCGACGGATGCGTGCGCACCTGCCCGCCCTCGGCGCGCACCGCCGCCTCGGTCTCGTGGCGGATCTTCTGCGTGAGCGACAGCGTGAGCTCGTCGAAGAGCTGCAGCGCGCCGGCCGGGTACCCGGCCTGAAGCGCCGCCTGCTCGACGGATGCCGGCTCGACGCCCTCACCGACCGCCGCGACGGCCTCGGCCATGAACTCGCCGATGACGCGCGACGTGAAGAAGCCGCGCTGGTCGTTGACGACGATCGGCGTCTTGCGGATCTGCATGACGTAGTCGAACGTCTTCGCG
Organism: Actinomycetes bacterium; assembly: GCA_030425055.1. Classification (GTDB taxonomy): domain Bacteria; phylum Actinomycetota; class Actinomycetes; order Actinomycetales; family Microbacteriaceae; genus Microbacterium. The sequence continues at coordinate 3,133 of JAUHVN010000055.1, forward strand.
AGCACCTCGTCGCTGGTGTTCTTCCCGCGCACGATCTCGACGAGCGGCATCTTGTCGACCGGAGAGAAGAAGTGGATGCCGATGAAGTCGGGCGTCCGGGTCACGCCCTTCGCGAGCTCGGTGATCGGAAGCGTCGACGTGTTCGACCCGAGCACGGCGTCGGGCTCGACGATGTCCTGGATCTCCTGGAACACCTTCTGCTTGACCGGCACCGACTCGAACACGGCCTCGATCACGAAGTCGACGCCGGCGAAGTCGGCCGGGTCGTCGGTCGCGGTGATGCGCGCCAGGAGTGCATCCGAGCGCTCCTGCGTGGTCTTGCCGCGGGCCAGCGCCTTCTGCTCGAGCCCGCGCGAGTAGTCCTTGCCCTTCTCTGCCGCCTCGAGCGAGACGTCTTTGAGCACGACCTCGATGCCGGCCTTCGCCGAGACGTACGCGATCGCCGCGCCCATCATGCCCGCGCCGATCACGCCCACCTTGGTCGCCGTGAAGCGCGGGTACCCCTCAGGACGGCTGCCGCCCGACTCGATGTGCTGCAGATCGAAGAAGAACGCCTTGATCATGTTCTTGGCGACCTGACCGTGCGTGAGCTCGACGAGGTAGCGGGTCTCGATCTTCGATGCGGTCTCGAAGTCGACGTAGGCGCCCTCGACGGCCGCGGCCATCGCGGCCCGGGGCGCCGGAAGCGGCGCGCCCTTGAGCTGCTTGCGCAGCAGCGCCGGCATCGCGGGCAGCATCGCGGCGACCCCGGGCGACGTCGGTGCACCGCCGGGGATGCGGAACCCCTTCTCGTCCCACGGCTTGACCGGTGCCGGGTTCGCAGCGATCCACGCGCGCGCCGCGGCATCCAGCTCGTCGAGCGGCACCACCTCGTCGACGATCCCGGCCGCGAGCGCGTCGGCCGGCGCGAACCGGGTCGCCGGCAGGATGACGTCGGCGAGGGCCCGCTGCAGTCCGAGCATCCGCACCAGGCGCGTGATGCCTCCGCCGCCGGGCAGCAGTCCCAGCGACACCTCGGGCACGCCGAAGCGGGCGCCGGGCACATCGGCGGCGATGCGGTGGTGGGCGGCGAGCGCGACCTCGAGGCCTCCGCCGAGGGCGGTGCCGTTCATCGCGGCGACGACGGGCTTGCCGAGCAGCTCGAGGCGACGCATCGAGGCCTTGACGGCATCGATGTGGGCCGTCTCCTCGGCGGACCGGGCCGGATCGGCGGCCCGCAGCAGATTGAGGTCGCCGCCGGCGAACCAGCTGTTCTTCGCCGAGGCGAGGATGACGCCGGTGATGTCGTCGCGCTCTGCCTCGAGCCGGTCGGCGGTCGCCGCCAGCGCGGTGACGAAGTGCGCGTTCATGGTGTTCACGGCGCTGTCGGGGTCATCGAGGGTGATGGTGACGATGCCGTCGTCGTCGCGTTCCCACGCGTATCCGGCGTACACCTGCGTCTGATCGATCGTGCTCATGTCGTCTCCCCTCAGACCCGCTCGATGACGGTTGCGATTCCCATGCCCGCGCCGACGCACAGCGTCGCCAGGCCCCGCTTCAGATCGCGCCGCTCCAGCTCGTCGAGCAGCGTGCCGAGGATCATCGCGCCGGTCGCGCCGAGCGGGTGGCCCATCGCGATCGCCCCGCCGTTGACGTTGACCTTCTCGTGCGGGATGTCGAGGTCCTTCATCCACTTCATGACGACGGAGGCGAACGCCTCGTTGAGCTCGAACAGATCGATGTCGGATGCCTCGAGCCCCGCCTTGGCGAGCGCCTTCTGCGTCGCGGGCGTCGGGCCCGTCAGCATGATGGTCGGCTCGGAGCCCGTGACGGCGGCCGACACGATTCGCGCGCGCGGCGTCAGCCCGAGCCGCTCGCCGACCTCCTTGCTGCCGATGATCAGCAGCGCGGCGCCGTCGACGATGCCCGACGAGTTGCCTGCGGTGTGCACGTGCGAGACGCGCTCGACCGCGTGGTACTTCTGCAGTGCGACGGCGTCGTAGCCGGCCTGGTCGCCCGCGGCGGCGAAGGCCGGGGCGAGCGCCGACAGCGACTCGGCGGTGGTGCCGGGGCGGCGGTGCTCGTCGGTGTCGAGCAGCGTCACGCCGTTCTGGTCCCGCACCGGCACGATCGACCGGTCGAACCATCCCCGCTGCCACGCCTCGGCGGCGCGGCGCTGCGACTCGGCGGCGTACGCGTCGACGTCTTCGCGGCTGAATCCCTCGATCGTCGCGATGAGGTCGGCGCCGATGCCCTGCGGCACGAAGTAGAGGTCGTAGTTCGTCGTCGGATCCTGTGCGTACGCGCCGCCGTCCGAGCCGATGGGCACGCGCGACATCGACTCGACGCCGCCGGCGAGGATCAGGTCGTCGAAGCCCGAGGCGACCTTCTGGGCTGCGGTGTTGACCGCTTCGAGTCCCGAGGCGCAGAAGCGGTTGAGCTGCACGCCGGCGACGGTCTCGGGCAGCCCTGCGACGAGCGCCGCGGTGCGCGCGATGTCGCCGCCCTGCTCGCCGATGGGTGAGACGACGCCGAGCACGATGTCGTCGACCACGGCGGGGTCGAGGCCGGGGTTGCGCTCGCGCAGCGCGTCGATGAGCCCGACGACGAGGTCGACCGGCTTGGTGCCGTGCAGCGATCCGCCGCGGTTGCGACCGCGCGGTGTGCGCACGGCGTCGTAGATGTAGGCGTCGGCCATGTTTCTCCCGCTCTCAGAGTCCGAGGGGCTCGCCGGCGGCGATTCCGGGCAGCCACCGCTGCTTCTGCGCATCGTCGGTGAGGTCGGTGAAGTAGGGGATCACGATGTCGTTCGACAGCGCGATGCCGGCCATGCCGTCCGACACGGGGTTGCGCGCGAGCTCCTCGCCCATCACCGCGTGGAAGCGGAAGTCGTCCGCGCCGCCCCCGCCGAACTCCTCGGGGATCGCGAAGCCCAGGATGCCGGCCTCGGCCGCCTTCGTGAACAGCCAGCGGTCGACCTTGCCCTCGCTCTCCCACCGGTCGGCGTTCGGGCGGGCGTGCTGCTCGACGAACGCGCGCACGATCTCGCGGAACTGCTCGTGCTCGTCGTCGTAGATGGTGCGCACGCGATCGGCGGCCGCCTGTGACACATCGACCATGACCATGATCTCCCTCGATCCGTCTGTTCCGGGTGGTGATCGCGAGTCTACGTCGACCGTGTGTTTTTTACAACTGATTAGAAAAACTGGCCGCAACTCGTCGCGCACCCGCCCAATTCCGCGAACAGTCGAACGCGGAAGTTTTCTCATCGCGATAAGAAAACCGGCACCGCAGCCGAAGGAGGCGCCCGTGGACGACACCGCGCACACCGCACTCGTCGAGCAGGTCCGCGACTTCGTGCGCGACACCGTCATCCCGATCGAGGAGCAGCGCGGCGCCCGCGCGCACGGCGCCTCGCCCGAAGACGACGATCGCGTGCGCACGCAGCTGCAGGATGCCGCGCGCACGGCGGGCCTGCTCAGCCCGCACCTGCCCGAACGATGGGGTGGTCGCGGGCTGACGATGCGGGCCCAGGCCGACGTGTTCGAAGCCGCCGGGTAGCCCGACCGCACCAGCACCCGCCCCATGAAGTGGCCGGTGGGCATGCCGCGGCCGCGCCACAGCCCGCGCAGGTCGTCGATCTCGACGGGCGGCAGCACGTCCCACAGCGCCTGCAGCTCGGCCGGATCGGCGACCGCAATCGTGCCGGATGTCACGAATTTTGTAAATTGGGATTCACACGCTCATCCCGGTCGTGGGATAGTGTGGCGACATGAGCGCGCCCGCCGGCGCCGTCGATGCGCCCCCGCGTCGCCGCCGCCCGAAGGACCGCCGCCAGCAGATCGCGATGGCGGCGGCGGTCGCGTTCTCGGCGCGCGGCTATCACCAGGTGAGCATGGGCGACGTGGCCGCCGAGGTCGGCATCACCGCGGCGGCGCTCTACCGTCACTTCCCGAACAAGTACGCCCTGTTCGTCGACGCCAGCCGCCGACTCGCGCACGGGCTCATCGAGGCCACCGACCCGGTCGTCGCCTCGGAGGCGGAGCGCGATCCGGCCGTGCAGCGCGACGACATCCTGCGCGCGGTGATCGATGTGACCATCGAGAACCGGCTCACGGGCGGGCTCTACCGGTGGGAGGGTCGCTACCTCACCCGCGACGACCGCGCACTGCTGCGCCACGAATTCGACGAGCTCGTCTCGCGCGTGCGCGGCCCCCTCGTCGCCCTGCGCCCCGACCTGAGCGACGCCGACGCCGACGTGCTGTCGGCCGCCGCGCTCAGCGTCATCGCCAGCATCACCGCCCATCACACGACCCTGCGCGCCAAGGCGCTCACATCGCTGCTGCTGGATGCCGCCGACTCGGTGCTCGCGGTCGACCTGCCGCCGGCGGCCGACCGGGCCGACGCCCCTCCGCCCACCACGGGTGTGCCGAGCGCATCCACACGGGAGCGCCTCGTCAACGAGGCGATCCCCCTTTTCTACCGACTCGGCTATCACGAGACGACGGTCGAGGACATCTGCTCGGCGGTCGGCATCACCGCGTCGGCGCTCTACCGGCACTTCCCCGGCAAGTCCGACATCCTGCTCGAGGCGTGCGTGCGCGCCGCGGAGCGGCTCGGCGCGACCACCTCGTCGGCGCTCGGCTCGGCGTCGTCGCGCGAGCAGGCCCTCGGCGGGCTCGTCGACGCCTACATCGACTACGCGTTCACGCAGCACGAGCTCATGAGCGTCTACTTCAGCGACGTCGGCGCACTGCCCGAAGACGACAGGGTGCGCCTGTACGCCATCCAGCGCCGCCACGTCGACGAGTGGGTCTCGCTGCTCGAGTCGGTGCGGCCCGAGCTGACGGCATCCGCTGCGCGCTTCCTCGTGCACGCCGGGCTGAACGTCACGGTCGACGTGGTGCGCGTCATGCGGTTCGCCGACTCGCCCGCGGCACGCGTGAGGGTCGCGACGCTCGTGCGTGCGACCCTCGGCGTGGACTGATCGACCCGCCTGGGGTCAGTGCTTCCCCTTGCCGCCGTGCAGCATGTGCAGCATCCGCTCGGACAGGTGCATGTCGCGCGCGCTGCGCTCCATCGTGAGCAGGTCGATGAACGGCTTGCTCTTCTGCACGGCGATCGACTTCGCGACGCTGAACTCGCGCAGGCCGTCGGCGCCGTGGATGCGGCCGAAGCCCGAGTCGCCCACGCCGCCGAAGACCGCGAAGCCGACCGCCGCGTCGAGGTCGGCGGCGACGATCATCGCGTCCTTGCCTCCGGCCTCGACCACGAGCGGAGTGAGGTTCTCGGCGCACGCCGCCATGACCTTGCGTGCCGTGCGGGGCGACCCGGTGAACGCGACCTTGTCGACGCCCGACCGGGCGAGCGCCGCGCCGGTCTCGCCGTCGCCGATGACCACACGGAACACGGCGTGGTCAGGCACGGCACGCCGGAAGGCGGCCTCGATCCACATAGCCGTTGCGGGGGTGAGCTCGCTCGGCTTGAAGACGATCGCGTTGCCCGCCGAGATCGCGTACGAGATCGACCCCATGGGCGTGTAGAAGGGATAGTTCCACGGGCCGATGACACCGACCACTCCGAACGGCTCGTAGCCGACGCTCGCGTGCTGGTTGTAGCTGGCCAGGCCCGACGGCACCTTCTGGCGGGCGAGCACCTTGTGCGCGTTCTTCGAGGCCCAGTCGAGGTGCGTCAGCGTCAGCACGACCTCGAGCAGCGCGTCGTCGGGGGTCTTGCCGGTCTCGCGCGAGATGACCGCGGCGAGGTCGCGCGCGCCGTCGGCGATCTCGCTCTTCCACGCCTGCAGCGCCTTCTTGCGGCCCGCGAAGCCGAGCGCCGCCCACGTCGCCGCTGCGGCCCGCGCCTCGGCGACCACCGCGGCGACATCGTCGGGTCCGGCGCTCGGGTACGCCTCGATCGCAGAGTCGTCGCGAGGGTCGCGTGAGACGATCTCGCGAGCCGTGCTGTCAGGGGCGGAAGTGTGATCGATCAGGGTCATGGCCGTCCTCATCCTCGAATGCAGCCGATAAGTGAATTGCGATTCACAGTAGACGCGCGAGGTTCACATTGCAAGCATCGGATGCCGCGGCATCCCTCACCCTGCTCGGATGGGTCGTCGTCAGCGGCCGAAGCCGCACCAGTCGGCGACCCAGCTGAGGATGCGCCCGCGCAGGTCCTCGCCGACGAAGCGCTCGATCTCGCCCGGCTCGCCGTCGATCACTACCCGGACGTCGAAGATCGTGCCGCGCTTGTCCTCCTGCACGGCGTGCGGGTCGCAGCGGAAGGGCACCAGCGGCAGGTCGATCACGATCGGGGTCGTGTCGTCGGCGGTGATCTCGACATCGACGGGGAAGGCGCCGTCGACGGTCTCGGCGGCGAAGTCGATCAAGTTCGTGTTCTGCACCCCGACGATCGTCGCCGAGCCGTCGCCCGTCGGCGCGATCGTGAGCTCGAGGCGCGCAGGTTCACCGGGCTCTGACGGTGCGAAGTCGGTGAACGACACGTCGGCGGCGTCGGCGAGCGCCTGCGCTCTGCACTCGCGCTCGTGCAGCGGCGCGAGGAACCCGAGTGCGACCTCGGCGGGCGCGCTCGCCTCGGTCGCGGCCCCGTCGTCGTCGAGCAGCTCGAGCACGACGGTCGGCGCGGCTTCGGCGGGCGCGGGGCAGGCCACCTCGGGCAGCTGCACCCGGATGTCGACGACGCCCCCGGGCGCGATGCGGCTGGTGCGGTCGGCCACCACCCGCACGGCCGGCCCGTCGAGGCGGTCGTCCTCGACGCGCACCTCACCGACGATCAGGGTGGCGTCGGTGCCGTTGACGACGTGCACCTGGGCCTGCCGCGGCGCGACGTCGGCGCGCAGCTGCAGCAGCGACACCTCGAGCCCCTCGGGGGCGGGTCCGGGCGCGACGGTCGACGGTCCGCTCGGGTCGGCGTCGAGAGCAGCGGTGCAGCCGGCCAGCGCGAGGGCGGCGGCGACGAGCGTCGCGATCCCCGCTCGGCCGGCTCGGCTCATCGCCGCAGCTCGGCGCGTTCGACCGTGACGTCGTCGAGCGCCACGCGGTCGATCTCGATGCCCAGACCCGGTCCGGTCGGCACCTGCACGTGCCCGTCCTCGACCACGATCGGGTCGGTCACGATGTCGCGCGTGTAGAAGCGCGACGACGCCGACACGTCGCCGGGCAGCGTGAAGCCCTCGAGCGCTGCGAGCGCGGCGTTGGCGGCGCGGCCGATGCCGGTCTCGAGCATCCCGCCGCACCACACCGGCACGCCTGCGTCGCGGCACAGGTCGTGGATCCGCACGGCCTCGAGGTAGCCGCCGACGCGGCCCGCCTTGATGTTGATGACGGATGCCGCGCCGAGCGCCAGCGCGTCGGCCGCCGCCTTGCGCGAGGTCACCGACTCGTCGAGGCACACCGGCGTTCGCAGGTGCCGGGCGAGCGCGGCGTGGTCGACGAGGTCGTCCTCCTGCAGCGGCTGCTCGATGAGCAGCAGGTCGAAGCGGTCGAGCTCGGCGAGCGTGTCGACGTCGGCGAGCGTGTAGGCCGAGTTCGCGTCCACCTGCAGCGGGACCGCGCCGAACGCGTCGCGGACCGCGGCGGTGTCGTCGACGTCGCGGCCGGGCTTGATCTTGATCTTGATGCGCACGTACCCCTCGTCGAGGTATCCGCCGACCGCGTCGACGAGCGCAGCGGGGTCGCGCTGGATCCCGACCGACACCCCCGACGGAATGCGGTCGCGCACCGCGCCCAGGTACTCGCCGAGCGGGCGCCCCTCGGAGCGCAGCGCCGCGTCGAGCACCGCGAGCTCGAGACCCGCTTTCACCATGCGGTGGCCGATGAACGGCTCGAGCACGGTCGCGACCTCTTCCGGCGCGAGCGTGCCGCGCTCGAGCAGCGCGGGGATGAGCCAGCGCTGCGCGACGTCCCACGCACCCTGCGTGTACTCGCTCGAGTACAGCGGCGCCGGCATGGTGACGATCTCGCCCCAGCCGTCGCCGTCGGGGGTGAGCGCCCGCGCGACGATCACCTCACGCACCGTCTCGGTGCCGAATGAGGTCGTGAAGGGAGACACGAGCGGCAGGTGCAGCACCCGCAGCTCGACGCCTTCGAGGGACACGGATGCGGCGGGGGCGCGCGTGGTCATGGGCCCAGGCTACGCGCCGCCGCGTCGGAGGATCGGCGCTCGGTCGGAGCATCCGCGGCAATTCATCCGACCGGAGGCCGGATCTGCGACCGGGGCCACCCCGTCTCAGGCGAAGGGCGCCGCGCCGACCTCGCCGGGCCGCTTCGGCCGCAGCGCGTCGGGTGCCGGCCACGGTAGCTCGTAGCGCGTCACGGGTGCGTTGATCGCACCGAAGTCGTCGGTGTGCACGACGACGCGGCCCGCCGACTGCGCGCCGGGCGGCACGACCTCGGCGATCTTGACCCGCACCGCGTCGGCGTCGTCGAGTTCGAGCATCCACATCTCGGCGAGCCATGCGAGCCCGGCGGCTTCGAGGGCCTCCTCGGCGTCGAGCCAGTCGCCCGCGGCGGATGCCTCGCGGCCCAGCAGGTCGACGGCGACCCAGTCGTCGCCGTCGGGGCGGATCCACCCCAGCAGCTCGCCGTCCTCACGGCGGTGCGGGGTCCAGTCGGTGGTGCTCACCCCGACACGGTAGCGGATGCCGGTGGCCGTCAGCCCT
>JAUHVN010000487.1 GCA_030425055.1 Actinomycetes bacterium
GCCGCCGCGCGGGCCGCAGCTATTGACGCGGACGACACGCACATCCAAGCGCTCCGCACGGTGTGCGACGATCTCAATCTGTACGCACAGGTGGGCTTCCTCGAACTCGCTGGCGACGATCTATACAACACCGCCGCACTCATCGGGCCGGGGGTGTTCGTGACATACCGCAAGCAGCACATTCCGACACTCGGCGCCGACAACTTCGTGACCGCTGGGACGGGCGAACCTGTCGTGGTGGAAACCCCCATCGGCCGCCTCGGGATGCTGATCTGTTACGACCTACGGTTCCCCGAGCACGCGCGCAGCCTCGCGCTTCGCGGCGCCGACATCCTGACGATGTCCACGAACTGGCCCGACGAGGTGACCATCCCGGGTGACCTCCTTACACGCGCGCGAGCGGCTGAGAACCGAGTGTTCCTCGCCGTGGCGAATCGTTCGGACGGTGAAGGTGGCGTCCACTTCCGGGGACATAGCCAGCTGGTCGACCCAAACGGTGAGGTCGTGGCAATGGCGCCGGATGGAGCCTCTGTCGTAAGCGGCACGTTCGACCTCACGAAAGCGCGCGACAAGCGGGGCTTGTTCGATCTGCGGCGACCGGACGCCTATTCGGCACTTACGGAAGTACCGTCATTCAGAGATGTATAACATTCGAGTATGACCACAAATGAGCGCCGCATGACCGAGACACTCGATGGCGTTGCGCGATCGACACACACCGGAGCGTCGGTCGGCCAGGTCGCCTACGAAACGATGCGCGACAGCATCATCGAGATGCGGTTCCGCCCGGGTCAGCGCGTCACCGAGCGAGAGTTCATCGAGCTCACCGGCGCCTCAAGGGCCACCGTCCGGGAGGCGATCAACCGGCTCGTCGGTGACGGCATGCTCGACGTCGAACAGTCAAATCGCACCTTCGTGCCGATGCACAGCATCGACGAGGCCGACGAACTCTACGAAATCCGGGCATCGCTGGAGGCGATCATCACCGAGCGGTTCGCCCTCCGAGCCTCCGCGGACGAGAGACGAGAACTCGACGTCGCCTATGCCGCGTACGCGACGGCCGCCGACGCCACAACACGCATGGTCGCGAAGGATCGCTTCTACGAGACGCTAGGCCTTCACTCGCCGATGGTCTCCGAGTTGCTCGCCCGCCTCCATGCGCGCATCGCCCTTCTCCGGCGGGTTAGCCTCATGGCACCCGGTCGACACCAGGAATCGGTGGCGGAAGTCGGAGAGATTGTTGAAGCCATTGACTCCGGCAACGCCGCGCTCGCCAAAGATCTGACGCTCAAGCACATCGCACGGGCGCGGGATGCGGTGGTGGAAGCGCTGACGACCTCCCCGTGGCTGACCCGGACCTGACACACCTAAGCAGGGCCTACGCTCCGCCAGGCTGATCGACGCGCTGATCGTCAGCGAGCCTCACTTCTAGTGCGAAGCTCATCAAGCTGATCCGTCAATATCCTGTGCACGCGGAGCATCAAGACGGTCTTTCCACTCCTGACCGAACTCCGGCACGCTACCGCTGTCCGGTCCTCATCACATCGACTGCGGAGTCAGCTGCGATAATCCTGTTCTTCGAATCGACGTGCACCATGAGCAGCGCGTAGTGCGACAGCTCGTTGTCGTCGTAGTCCGCGTAGGAAATGACGATGATCGTGTCTCCCACGTGAACGAGACGCGCCGCAGCTCCATTGACCTGGATTTCCCCTGATCCCGCGCTCCCGGGGATGGTGTAAGTCCAAATCGAGCTCCGTTGTCCACGTCGACCACGTGGACCTGCTCAAACTCCCGGATATCGGCGGCCCGAAGCAGTTCCGGATCGATGGTGAGGGACCCGGCCTGGTGAAGATCGCTCTTGGACACCGTTGCCCGGTGAATCTTGGATTTCAGCATCGTTTGCCGCACTATTGGTCGACTCCT
>JAUHVN010000056.1 GCA_030425055.1 Actinomycetes bacterium
GCGGTCATCGCTTCGAGCGTGGCCGTCGTCCGCACCGTCGAGGCCGGCGCCGCGGCTGAGGATGCACGGATCGAGGCGCTGACCACGACCGCTCTCAGCACCAGGACGAATCTCGAGACCGCCGCCCTCCTGGCGGCGGAGATCCATCGGCGCTGGCCCGATGACCCACGGGCCTTCATAGCCCTGCGGGGCGTGCTCGACCAGGCCGACGGTCTCGTACGCACCGTCAGGTTCGCCGAGGGCGCGCGAGTGGCCGTGACGATCGTGCCCGGCACTCGCGTCGCAATCGCGACGGTTGACCCGCCGATCGGGGGCACCGCGGACGCGTCCGCGGCATCCTTGCACCTCATCGACCTGACGACCGGCCAAACAGTGGACGAGATTCCCGCGCCCCTGCCGCCCCTCGGTGCGACCGCGTCCGCCGCGCGCGACATCTCGGTCAGCGCGGACGGATCGACCGCGCTGGTGGTGACGACCTCCGGCTCCGCCGAGGCCGACGGCTGCTGCGTGCGGCTCGACGTCGTTCCGCTGAGAGCGGATGGGAGTGGACCGCAGGCGATGGATCTGCGCGTACCTCTCGTCGGCGACCCGGCGCTCTCGGAAGACGGCACCGTCGCGTTCATCCTGATGGAGGGCTCGGCCGCACCGATCCGGGTTGACCTCCGCACCGGTGAGCTCGTGTCCACGGCGGATCCCTCGTCCGTGCAAGACGATCCGGAGGTCGAGGGCATCACCCTCGTCGACGGCGCTGTGTACGTGGGCGCACGCGACCATATCCGCGTTTACGATCCCGTCACCCTCGCTCTCACGCGTGAGATCCGACTCCCGGTCGCACGCAATGTCTCGGTGACTTCACGTCACTTCGGTCCCGATGACGCCGGCGGGCTCCTCGCGTTCGCGCCCTACTGGTCCGCGCGGGTGAACGCATCCACGGGAGCCGTGATCTGGGTACGTGCCGGACTCGGCTGCTCGGCGCCGGTCGTCCTTCCCGACTCGACCTTCCTGTGCACACGCGACGACGGAATGTGGGTCCACAGTCTCGATACGGGTGAACCCCTGCGCAGACTGCTTCCTTCGCTTCCTTCCGATGCTCGGGCGGTCGCGTGGTTGCCGGGCGTGTCCGAGCTCGCGACCATGTCGGCAGACTCGACGCTGCTGCAGCGCTGGCGGCCGAGCGGCGAATACGTCGTCCGGACGGCCGCCGACATGCGCGATGCCGTCTGCGCAATCGCGGGACGCCAGCTCAGCGGCCCCGAGTGGCAGCGCTACTTCGACGACGAGACGCACGCAGACACGTGCCCGGGAGTTCCGCCTTCCGTCGGGTGAGACGAACCGAGCCCGGCCCCTTGTAGGGACCGGGCTCATCGTGGCTCATTCAAGCCGTACTCGGCGGATCGCCGAGGGTCTGGGGTTCGAACAGCGTCACCAACTCCGCAGAATGTCGCGAACTTCGCAGAATTCGGGGTTCCGGCTGCGGAGTTCGCATGATTCTGCGAAGTTCGCGCGCGGGTCAGCGCGCGGCGCTGCCCTCCGTGTAGTCGGAGTCCTGCTGCTTCCACGCGAACAGGGCGCGCAGCTCCTTGCCGGTCGACTCGATCGGGTGCTGCGCCTCCTTCTCGCGCAGCGCGAGGAACTCGGGGGCACCGGCATCCTGATCGGCGATGAAACGCTTGGCGAACGCGCCCGACTGGATGTCGGCGAGCACCGCCTTCATGTTCTCCTTGACCGAGGGGTCGATGACGCGGGGGCCCGACACGTAGTCGCCGTACTCGGCGGTGTCCGAGATCGACCAGCGCTGCTTGGCGATGCCGCCCTCCCACATCAGGTCGACGATGAGCTTCAGCTCGTGCAGCACCTCGAAGTACGCGATCTCGGGCTGGTAGCCGGCCTCGACGAGGGTCTCGAACCCGTACTCGACGAGGTGCGACATGCCGCCGCACAGCACCGACTGCTCGCCGAACAGGTCGGTCTCGGTCTCTTCGGTGAAGGTGGTCTTGATGACGCCGGCGCGCGTGCCGCCGATCGCCTTCGCGTACGAGAGCGCGAGGTCCCACGCCTGCCCCGAGGCATCCCGCTCCACCGCGATGATGTCGGGGATGCCGCGACCGGCGACGTACTCGCGACGCACCGTGTGGCCGGGAGCCTTCGGGGCGACCAGGATCACGTCGACGCCCTCGGGCGCGTCGATGTAGCCGAAGCGGATGTTGAACCCGTGCGCGAACGCCAGAGTCTTGCCCGCCGACAGGTGGTCCTTGATGTGGTCGTTGTAGATGCCGCGCTGGTGCTGGTCGGGCGCGAGGATCATGATGACGTCCGCCCATTCGGCGGCGTCGGCGACCGACTTCACCTCGAAGCCGTCCTCCTGCGCCTTCTGGGTCGACTTCGAGCCGTCCTTGAGGGCGATGACGACCTCGACGCCCGAGTCGCGCAGGTTCTGCGCGTGCGCGTGGCCCTGCGAGCCGTACCCGACGATCGCGACCTTCTTCTCCTGGATGAGGCCCAGGTCGGCGTCGGCGTCGTAGAAGATCTCTGCCATCTCGTGTTTCTCCTTGATCGATGAAGGTCGTTGTGATTCGTCTCGCTTCGCTCGCTCAACGACCGGGGAGCGTGAAGCGAAAAGCTCTCGTCAGCCGCGCAGCACGCGCTCGGTGATGCTCTTGCCGCCTCGGCCGATCGCGAGCAGGCCCGACTGGGCGAGCTCCTTGACGCCGAACGGCTCGAGCGCGCGCAGGAACGCCTCGACCTTGCCCTTGTCGCCCGTGACCTCGACCACGAGCGCATCGGGCGCGTAGTCGACGATCTGGGCGCGGAACAGGTTCACGACCTCGAGCACGTTCGAGCGGGTCTGGTTGTCGGCGCGCACCTTGATCAGCATGTGCTCGCGCTGGACGGATGCGACCGGGTCGAGCTCGACGATCTTGATGACGTTGACGAGCTTGTTCAGCTGCTTGGTCACCTGCTCGAGCGGGAGCTGGTCGACGTCGACGACCACGGTGATGCGCGAGAGCCCCGGCACCTCGGTGACGCCCACGGCGAGCGAGTTGATGTTGAAGCCGCGGCGGGCGAACAGCCCCGCGACTCGGGTCAGCAGACCGGGCTTGTCCTCGACGAGCAGGCTCAGCACGTGAGTCGACATGTCAGTCCTCCCCCGAGAAGGCCGGCGCGTGATCGCGCGCGTACTGGACGTAGCTGTTGCTCACGCCCTGCGGCACCATCGGCCACACCATCGCATCGGCGCTCACCACGAAGTCGATCACCACCGGGCGGTCGTTGGTCTCGAGGGCGGTGCGGATCGCGTCGTCCACGTCCTCCTCCTTCTCGACCCGCAGCGCAAGGCAGCCGTACGCCTCGGCGAGCTTGACGAAGTCGGGCACGCGGACCGTTCCATGGCCCGTGTTGAGGTCGGTGTGCGAGAAGCGGCCGCCGAGGAACAGCGCCTGCCACTGACGCACCATGCCCAGCGACGAGTTGTTGATGATCGCGACCTTGATCGGGATGTTGTTGATGACGCAGGTCGCGAGCTCCTGGTTGGTCATCTGGAAGCATCCGTCGCCGTCGATCGCCCACACCACTCGGTCGGGCTCGGCGACCTTCGCGCCCATCGCGGCGGGCACCGCGTAGCCCATCGTGCCGGCGCCGCCGGAGTTGAGCCACGAGTTGGGCCGCTCGTACTTGATGAACTGCGCCGCCCACATCTGGTGCTGGCCGACACCGGCGGCGTAGATCGCCTCGGGTCCGGTCAGCTCGCCGATGCGCTGGATGACGTACTGCGGCGCGACGAGGCCGTCGTCGGTCGGCGAGTAGCCCAGCGGGAACTCATCGCGCAGTCCGTCGAGGAAGGCCCACCACTCGTCGATGTCGGGCTTGCCCGGCTCGGATGCTCCGCGCACCGCGACCTCGAGGTCGACGAGCACGTCGCGCAGGTCACCCACGATCGGCACGTCGGCCGTGCGGATCTTCGAGATCTCGGCAGGGTCGATGTCGACGTGCACGACCTTGGCGTTCGGTGCGAAGTGCTCGGCCTTGCCTGTCACGCGGTCGTCGAAGCGGGCTCCCAGCGCGACGATGAGGTCGGACTCCTGCAGTGCGAGCACCGCAGGCACCGTGCCGTGCATGCCGGGCATGCCCAGGTGCTGCTTGTGCGAGTCGGGGAACGCGCCGCGGGCCATGAGCGTCGTCACGACCGGGGCGCCGGTGGTCTCGGCGAGCGACAGCAGTTCCGCGGACGCGCGCGAGCGGATGACACCGCCGCCGACGTACAGCACCGGCTTGCGCGACTCGGCCAGCAGCTGCGCGGCGGCTTGGATCTGCTTGCCGTGCGCCTTGGTGACCGGGCGGTAGCCGGGCAGGTCGATCTTCGGCGGCCACTCGAACGGCGCCTCGTTCTGCTGCGCGTCCTTCGTGATGTCGACGAGCACGGGGCCGGGGCGACCGGTGCCCGCGATCTCGAACGCGGCGGCGATCGCACCGGGGATGTCCTCGGCGCGCTTCACGAGGAACGAGTGCTTCGTGACGGGCATCGTGATGCCGACGATGTCGGCCTCCTGGAACGCATCCGTGCCCATGAGGTGGCTGAAGACCTGACCGGTGATGCACACGAGCGGCACCGAGTCCATGTAGGCGTCGGCGATCGCGGTCACGAGGTTGGTCGCGCCGGGACCGCTGGTGGCGATCGCGACGCCGATGCGGCCAGTGGCGGCCGCGTAGCCCTCGGCGGCGTGGCCGGCGCCCTGCTCGTGGCGTACGAGGTAATGGCGGACGGCCTCGTCGTCGAGCAGCGGGTCGTAGACGGGCATGATCGCCCCGCCGGGGAGACCGAAGACATCGGTGACCCCGAGCAGTTCGAGCGAGCGGACGACCGCCTGCGCACCCGTGAGCACGGGCGCGGACGCGGTGCGGGAGGGCGGCCGGGGAACGGCCTGGAGCGATTCAGCAGGCATGGTGATTCAGATCTCGATGTGTCGGTGCGGACGCGGACTAGCCCGTCACGGCGCCCTGCGCGGCAGAGCGCACCAGACGGGAGTACTTGGCAAGGACGCCACGGGTATAGCGCGGGGGAAGGGGCTCCCAGCCGTCACGGCGGGAGGTCAGCTCCGCTTCGTCGACGAGTAGGTCGAGAGAGCGAGCCGCGATATCGACCCGTATCAGATCACCATCGCGCACGAAGGCGATCGGACCGGAATCCACCGCTTCGGGTGCTATGTGGCCGATGCACAGGCCGGTTGTGCCGCCTGAGAATCTGCCGTCCGTCAAGAGTAGTACATCTTTTCCGAGGCCAGCGCCCTTGATGGCGGCCGTGATGGCGAGCATCTCGCGCATGCCCGGTCCGCCCTTGGGGCCCTCGTAGCGGATGACGACGACGTCGCCGGCCGCGATCTCGCCCGCCTCGAGCGCATCCATCGCGGCGCGCTCGCGCTCGAAGACGCGCGCGGGCCCCTCGAAGACGGCCGCATCGAAGCCGGCGGTCTTGACGACCGCGCCGTCGGGAGCGAGCGACCCGTGCAGGATCGTCAGCCCGCCCGTGGCGTGGATCGGGTCGTCGAAGCGATGGATGACGTCGCCGTCGACCGGGTCGGGGTCGAGGTCGCGGAGGTTCTCGGCGAGGGTCTTGCCGGTGACGGTGAGGGCGTCGCCGTGCAGCAGTCCTTCGTCGAGCATCGCCTTCATGACGACGGGGATGCCGCCGTGGCGGTCGACGTCGTTCATGACGTACTTGCCGAACGGCTTCATGTCGGCCACGTGCGGCACCTTGTCGCCGATGCGGTTGAAGTCGTGGAGGGTGAGCTCGACGTCGGCCTCGCGCGCGATGGCGAGCAGGTGCAGCACGACGTTCGTCGAGCCGCCGAGGGCCATCGCGAGCGCGATCGCGTTCTCGAAGGCCTCCTTGGTGAGGATGTCGCGCGTGGTGATGCCCTGACGCAGCAGTTCGACCACGGCCTCGCCCGACCGGCGCGCGAAGTAGTCGCGCCGACGGTCCGCCGACGGCGGGGCGGCCGAGCCGGGAAGGCTGAGCCCGAGAGCCTCGGCGACGGATGCCATCGTGTTGGCCGTGTACATGCCGCCGCACGCGCCCTCGCCGGGCGCGAACGAGCATTCGATGCGCTTGAGGTCGGCCTCGGTCATGCGGCCCGCGAGGCACGCGCCGACCCCCTCGAAGGAGTCGATGATCGTGATCTCCTTCTCGGTGCCGTCGCTGAGCTTCACCCATCCGGGGGCGATCGACCCGGCGTAGAGGAACACGCTCGACAGGTCGAGCCGCGCCGAGGCCATCAGCATGCCGGGGATCGACTTGTCGCATCCGGCGAGCAGCACCGTGCCGTCGAGGCGCTCGGCCATGACCACGGTCTCGACCGAGTCGGCGATGACCTCACGGCTGACGAGCGAGAAGTGCATGCCCTCGTGGCCCATCGAGATGCCGTCCGACACCGAGATCGTGCCGAACTGCAGCGGGTAGCCGCCACCGGAGTGCACGCCCTCCTTCGCGCCCTGCGCGAGCCGGTCGAGGCTCAGGTTGCACGGCGTGATCTCGTTCCAGCTCGACGCGATGCCGATCTGCGGCTTGTCCCAGTCCTCGTCGCCCATGCCGACGCCGCGGAGCATGCCTCGCGAGGTCGTGGCTTCGATGCCGTCGGTGACCACGCGGCTGCGCGGCTTGATGTCGATCGTCTCGTCGGAGTGGGGCATCCTCGAAGTCTATTCCCGCCGGGAGGCGGTGCGTTCGGCGGCGAGTCGCGACAGCAGGGCGGCCATCGCGGGGATGTCGGCGACCCGCACCGTCGCCGCGGTCGCGCCGTCGCCCACGCGCACGCCCACGTCGCCGTCGCCGAGGCTGCGCAGCGCATCCTCGTCAGTGACGTCGTCGCCGGCGAACAGGGCCGCGTCGGCGCTCTCGCGCTCGCGCAGAGCGGCGACCGCGGCATCCTTGCCCTCGTGCCGGAAGGCGTACTCGGCGATGTTGTGCCCGGTGCGGCGGCGCCAGTGCGGCGCGTTCGCGCGCACGATGGCATCGACGGCGTCGCGGCCGCGCTCCCCCGTGTCGGGGTCGGCCAGCCGCGTGTGCACCGCGAAGCCGTAGCGCTTCGGCTCGATCCACACGCCGTCCAGGTGCGCGGTGACGGCCTCGGCGCGCTCGCGCAGCTCGTCGCGCAGCCTGATGTCGGCCGGGTCGTCGTCGGCGGGCACCTCCCCGGTGCCGGGCAGCCACAGCTCGGCGCCGTGCGAGCCGGCCAGGCGCAGCGGCGAGTCGTCGTCGTGCTCGGCGATCACGCGCAGGTCGTCGAGGCTGCGGCCGGAGACGAGCGCGACCACCGTGTCGGGCGTCGCGACGAGCGCGTCGACGGCCTCACGGGCGACGGGCAGCATCCGCGCCTTCATCGGCTCGTCCATGAGCGGCGCCAGCGTGCCGTCGAAGTCGAGCGCCACGAGCAGCCTGTCGGCGTCGACGAGACGCGAGAGGTCGGCGTCGGTCATGCGGCATCCTCTTCGCTCTTGGCCTTGCGTGCCTGTGCGAGCGCATCGAGGAACTTCTTCGACCACTGACCGACGTCGTTGTCGAGCACCTTGCGCCGCAGCGACCGCATGCGCCGGCTCTGCTCGGCCGGCGGCATCCCGATCGCGCGCACGATCGCCTCTTTGAGCCCGTCGATGTCGTGCGGGTTCACCAGCACCGCGTTCGACAGCTCGTCCGCCGCGCCCGCGAACTCGCTGAGCACGAGCACGCCCCGATTGTCGGTGCGCGTGGCGACGTACTCCTTCGCGACGAGGTTCATGCCGTCGCGCAGCGCCGTGACGAGCATGACGTCGGCGGCGAGGAAGAGCGCGACCATCTCCTCGCGGGGGTAGGAGTGGTGCAGGTAGCGCACCGCGGTGTGGTCGAGCGTGTCGTAGTCGCCCGCGATGCGCGCGACGGTGAGCTCGATCTCGTCGCGCAGCTGCATGTACGCTCCGACGCGCTCACGACTGGGGCTCGCGACCTGCACGAGCGTCACATCGGCCACGTCGACCTCGCCGCCGGCCAGCAGCTCGCCGAACGCCTTCAGCCGATGGCGGATGCCCTTCGTGTAGTCGAGCCGGTCGACGCCCAGCAGGATCGTGCGGGGGTTCCCGAGGCCCTCGCGGATCTCGGCGGCGCGCGCCTGGATGTCCTCGCGCCGGGCCATCTCGACGTAGGCCTCGCTGTCGATCGAGATCGGGAAGGCCTTCGCGACCGCGATGCGGGTCGACCCGTCCTCCTCGGGGATGTGGATGTCCGAGCCCTTGGTCGTGTAGTGCAGCACCCGCCGCACCGCGCGGGCGAAGTTGCCGGCATCCGCGACGCGCTGGAAGCCGATGACGTCGGCGCCGAGGAGCCCCTCGATGACCTGCTTGCGCCACGGCAGCTGCGAGTAGAGACCGTATGCGGGGAACGGAATGTGATGGAAGTACCCGATCGTCAGATCGGGACGCAGCTCGCGCAGCAGCCGCGGCACGAGCTGCAGCTGATAATCCTGCACCCACACGGTGGCGCCGTCGGCGGCGGCATCGGCGGCGGCCTCGGCGAAGCGGCGGTTGACGCGCACGTAGGCGTCCCACCACTCGCGGTGGTACTGCGGGGCCGAGATCACGTCGTGGTACAGCGGCCAGAACGTGTCGTTCGACATGCCCTCGTAGTAGAGCTCGACCTCTTCCGCGCTGAGGGCCACCGGAACGAGGTGCGTGCCGTCGAAATCGAAGGGGGCGACGTGGTGATCGGCCTGCCCGACCCAGCCGACCCACGCGCCGTCCGCGCGGCGCATGACCGGCTCGAGCGCGGTGACCAACCCGCCGGGTGAGCGACGCCAATCGTCGTCTCCGCCGCCGGGCACACGGTCCACGGGGAGCCGATTGGCCACGACGACGAATTCAGCCTGCGTCACGGGAGTCCTTCCGCCGGTGGGTCTCCCAGGCTAACAGCGACGGGATGCCGCTCTCCCGCCGGGCGGGTAGCGTGGGCGCATGCGCAAGTACCTCTTCGGCACCGGCATCATCTCGGCGATCACGGGCGGCATCACCCTGCTGCGGTCGATGCGAGAGGGTGCGCCGTTCACGTGGCGCACGGCGCTGGGCTGGCTGAGCTGGGGCATCTCGATCGCGCTGGCCGTCGGGGCGATCGTCGACGTGCGACGCGCGTCGCGGGGCGGCACGGTCGACCCCGATTCGCCCATCGCGGGTCAGGAGCAGAAGCTGCTGAAGGCGCACCTGCGCCGCAACCGCTGACGCGCGGAGACGCGCACCCCCGACCCGCTGGACGCCCGGGTCAGGTCAGGCTGATCTCGTAGTGGCGCGACCCGCTGTTCTTCGCGACGCGATCGTAGAGCGCCCGCGCCGTCGCGTTGTCGTGGTGGGTGAGCCAGTACACCTTCGACGCCTCCGCCTCCACGGCGCGAGCCCTGACGTGGGCGATGAGCGCCTCTCCGACGCCGCCGCGACGCGCATCCGGCGCCACGAAGAGGTCTTCGAGGTAGCAGTACGGGCCGATGCTCCACGTCGCGGGGTGGAACAGCCAGTGCACCAGCCCGATCGCCCGACCGTCCGCGTCACGCGCGAGAGCGCCGAAGATGCCGTCGCCCGAGACGATGCGCGCGAACGTGCGGTCGGTGACCGCGTCGGGGATGACGGTCTCGTAGAACTCGAGGTAGCCGCGCCACAGCGGCATCCACTCGGCGCGGTCGTCGGCGGTGAGAGGGCTGATGGTCGTCATAGGGCGACGCTATCCCCCGCACCGCCTTCAACGCGGCGGCTTCCTGCCATCCACCTCGCTCGAACGGACGGAGCCTCTCAGCGCGTGAGGATCAGCGCGTCGCCCTGGCCGCCGCCACCGCACAGAGCGACCGCGGCGGTGCCGCCCCCGCGCCGCACGAGCTCGTGCACCGCGTGCACGACCAGGCGGTTGCCGGATGCGCCGATCGGGTGACCGATCGCGATGCCGCCGCCGTGCGGGTTGACGATGTCGTCCGACAGGCCGAGCTCGCGCTGCGACCGCGCCACCACCGCACCGAACGCCTCGTTGATCTCGACGACGTCGAGATCGCCGACCGCGATGCCCTGCTTGGCGACCGCCTTCTCGATGGCGCGCGCCGGCTGCGCGTGCAGCGAGTTGTCGGGGCCGGCGACCTGACCGGAGGCCCCGACGACGGCGAGCACCTGCCAGCCCATCTCGTCGGCATGGGCGCGGCTCGTGAGCACGACGGCCGAGGCGCCGTCGGAGATCTGCGACGAGTTGCCCGCCGTGATCGACCCGCCCTGCGCGAACGCGGGGCGCAGACCCGCGAGCGTCTCGACCGTCGTGGTGGGACGCACGCCCTCGTCGACGGTCACGACGACGGGGTCGCCCTTGCGCTGCGGGATCTCGACGGGGATGATCTCGGCGTCGAACACACCCGCGGCCTGCGCCGCCGCGGCGCGCTGGTGCGAGTTCGCGGCGACGGTGTCCTGGTCTTCACGGGTGATCTCGAGCCGCTCGTTGTGGCGCTCGGTCGAGGCTCCCATGCTCTCGCGGTCGTACGCGTCGGTGAGTCCGTCGTAGGCCATGTGGTCGAGCACCTCGACCGATCCGTACGCCCAGCCGTCGCGCGACCCCATGAGCATGTGCGGTGCACGGGTCATCGACTCCATACCTGCGGCGACCACGACGGTCGCGTCGCCGAGCGCGATCATGCGCGCGGCGTCGATGACGGCGGTGAGACCCGACAGGCACACCTTGTTCACCGACGACGACGGCACATCCCACGGGATCCCCGCGCCGACGGCGGCCTGGCGGGCCGGGTTCTGACCCGAGCCGGCGGGCAGCACCTGCCCGACGATCACCTGGTCGACGGCCTCGGGCGGGATGCCGCCGCGCTCGAGCGCGCCGCGGATGGCGGCACTGCCCAGCTGCACGGCCGTGAGCGGCGCGAGCTGGCCCTTCAGTCGCCCCTGCGGAGTCCGCGCGGCGGCGACGATGACGACGTCGTCGTGGTTCATGCTTCGATTCTCTCTGTGTTCAGCGGCGGCTGGGTCGCCGCGACGACCTCGTCGACCGTCACACCGGGCGCGACCTCGACGAGCACGAGCCCGTCGTCGGTCACGTCGATGACGGCGAGGTCGGTGATGATCCGGTCGACGACCCCGCGGCCGGTCAGCGGAAGGCTGCACTCGTCGACGATCTTCGGCGAGCCGTCGCGGGCGACGTGCTCCATGAGCACGATGACCTTGCCCGCGCCGTGGACGAGGTCCATCGCGCCGCCCGGGCCCTTGACCATCTTTCCGGGGATCATCCAGTTCGCCAGGTCGCCCGTGACCGACACCTGCATCGCACCGAGGATCGCCGCGTCGATCTTGCCGCCGCGGATCATGCCGAAGCTCGTCGCCGAGTCGAAGAACGCTGCCCCTGCGAGGGTGGTCACGGTCTCCTTGCCGGCGTTGATGAGGTCGGGGTCGACGTTCTCCTCGGTCGGGTACGGGCCGACGCCGAGGATGCCGTTCTCGGACTGCAGCACGACGGTGACGTCGGCGGGCACGTGGTTGGGCACGAGCGTCGGCAGGCCGATGCCGAGGTTCACGTACGACCCGTCGGTGAGCTCGCGGGCCGCACGGGCGGCCATCTCATTTCGGCTGAGCGCCATGTCAGGCTCCTTCCGGCGTCGAGACGGTGCGTCGCTCGATGCGCTTCTCGATGTCGGTGCCCACCTCGACGATGCGGTGCACGTAGACGCCCGGCAGGTGGACGCAGTCGGG
>JAUHVN010000488.1 GCA_030425055.1 Actinomycetes bacterium
GTCCCGACGGCGAACGCGAGGTCGGTCTGTCGAGCCCGAACCGCGTGCTGTGGCCCGAGCTGGGCATCACCAAGCGCGAGCTCGCCGAGTACTTCATCACCGTCGCCGGGCCGTTCCTCGCCGCCAACGGCGACCGCCCGGTGTCGCTCGAGCGCTTCCCCGAGGGTGTCGACGGCGAGCGGTTCTACTCCAAGAATCCTCCGAAGGGCGCCCCCGCGTTCGTCGAGACGGTCACCGTGCGCTACAACAGCGGCCGCCGGCATCCGCAGATCGTGCTGACCGAACCCGCAGCGGCGGTGTGGGCGGCGCAGATGAACACGGTCGTGTTCCATCCGTGGGCGTCGCTGAGCGCGAACACCGACAACCCCGTCGAGCTGCGGATCGACCTCGATCCGCAGCCCGGCACCGACTTCGCGGATGCCGCAGCGGTCGCGCCCGCGCTGCGGGAGGTGCTCGCCGAGGCGGGGCTCACGGCGTTCCTCAAGACGAGCGGGAACCGCGGCATCCACGTCTTCTGCCCCATCGAGCCGACTCACGAGTTCCTCGACGTGCGGCACGCCGTGATCGCGGCCGGGCGCGAGCTCGAGCGGCGCATGCCCGACCGGGTCACGATGAACTGGTGGAAGGAGGAGCGCGGCGAGCGCATCTTCATCGACTTCAACCAGGCCAACCGCGACCGCACGATGGCGGGCGCCTATTCGCCGCGCGCGCTGCCGGCGGCGACGGTCTCGACCCCGATCACGTGGGATGAGCTCGAGGCCGGAGTCGACCCGGCATCCTTCACGGTGCGTTCGATCCCCGATCGGCTCGCCGATGTCGGCGATCCGTGGGCCGACGTGCTCGCGAAGCCGGGCCGCATCGACACGCTGCTCGAGTGGTGGCAGCGCGACCTCGACGACGGGCTCGGCGAACTCAACTTCCCGCCCGACTTCCCCAAGATGCCCGGCGAGCCGCCGCGCGTGCAGCCCAGCCGCATCAACCCCGACAACTGGCCGAAGGAGACGGATGCCTGACACGAAGACCCCCCTCGCCGACCGCCTCATGGCGAAGGCGCTCAAGACGCCGTGGCTCATGCGACTGCCGATCCCGATGTTCCGTGCCGGGCTCGGGTGGATGCTCGGCGACCGGTTCGTCATGATCGAGCACCTCGGTCGCACCTCAGGCGAGCGGCGGTTCGTCGTGGTCGAGGTGATGGGGCGTGGGCCGAACTTCATCCGCGTGGCATCCGGACTCGGCACGAAATCGCAGTGGTACCGCAACCTGCGCGCGAACGGCGTCGCCTATCTCAGCACCGGCCACACGCGCCGCGCGCGGGCGAGCGTGCGGATCCTGCCGAAGGACGAGGCCGCGGCTGCCCTCGAGCACTACGCCGTCGAGTACCCGGATGCCTGGAAGCACCTCAAGTCGGCGATGGACTACGTCGCGGGCGGCGACGCCGTCATTCCGGTGATCGAGTTCGGCCCGCCCGCGCCGAAGAGCGACTAGGGAGCGTCGCGCGATCCGAACCCATCCCGTTCCCGCCGGATGGGCGAGCTCCTGTCCGGCGCGCTGTGACACACTCGCTCGGTGACCTTCACGATCGCAGACGAGATACCGGCAGCAGACGAGATCGTCGCGCTGTACCGATCCGTTGGATGGACTGCGTACACCGCGGATCCCGACCGGCTCGCCGCGGCCGTGCGCGCCTCGTACAGCGTTCTGGCGGCGAGGGACGACACCGGCGCGCTGATCGGAATGCTGCGGACGCTCTCGGATGGGCTGACGATCGTCTACGTGCAGGACATCCTCGTCTCGCCCGGACACCGGCGATCGGGGGTCGGAGGCGCACTGCTCGATCACCTGATCGGGCAGACCGCCGACATCAGGCAGACGGTGCTCTTGACCGACGACGAGCCGGCGCAGCGCGCCTTCTACG
>JAUHVN010000057.1 GCA_030425055.1 Actinomycetes bacterium
TACTGCCACATCAAGCAATGGCGAGGACTCGCCACCCGCTACGACAAACTCGCGATCACCTACCGGGCCGCTGTCATCCTCAACGCCGTCATCGCCTGGACCCGGCAATTGTCAGACATGCCCTAGCTGCTACATGTCGGTGGTCGGTGAAGTTCGTGACGCGCCCCTCAATCGGCGGCCCCTCGTCGGTCGCGTCATCCGTGTCGGATGGTTTCCGTAGGATCGATCGCGTCGGATGTTCAGCGAGAACCCTGGGGAGACTTTCGTGAAGACTCGTAGTGTGGTGGTTTTGCTCATCGCTTGCACCGCATTCGTGCTCGGCGGGTGCTCGGCCGGCGGGGGTGACACGGTCGATGGCTCCTCCGCTTCGCCGGCCGCGATCGAGGTCGAGGAGGACTTGGCGACGGTCGATGTCCGCATCGCGCGGTCGCTGCTTGACCAGAGCGACTCGCTCACCGATGAAGAGATCGTGGCCGGTGCTGCTGAGAACGGGATCATCGCCGTTGTCGATGGGGAGACCGTCGTTTACACGATGACGAAGCCGCAGCGCGACGAGATGCTTGCACAGATGCGTTCGTCGGCGAACGAAGCCGCCGATGAGTTGATCGCGGACGACACGAACGCCGTGACCGATGTGGAGTTCAACGATTCGATGACCTCGATCAAGGTCTCGGTCGACGCCGCCAGGTATGGGGCACTGCAGAGCCTGCTCGCTCTCGGCTTCTACATCCAGGGTGCGCTGTATCAACAGTTCAATGGGGTCTCCTCGGACGAGATCGACGTGATCGTCGAATTCGTCGACGATCAGACTAGCGAGGTGTTGGACACCGGCTCGTACCAGCAGATGCGCGAGAACCTCGAGCAGTAGAGCCGCTCTTTCGACAGTCTGCAATCGCAGACCAGAGCCTGGAAGGCGATGCCCGAATAGGGATCGTAGGCTGGCCGGATTGGTCCGCTGCTTTGGGGGCATGAACATGGAGTTCCGTGACGAAGAGCTTGTCCTGGCCGATGGGAGGACAGTCGCCTGGACGGAGTACGGTCCGCACGATGGCGTCCCGCTGGTCCGGGTTCCAGGCACTCCGAGCTCGCGGTGGGCGATCCGCTCGGACAGGGATCCGTGGGACGAGCGCAGCTTGTTCGTCGTCACGACGGAGCGTCCCGGGTTCGGTCGTTCCACGCGGCTCCCAGGGCGCGGGTTCACGGAACATGCGGACGACATCGCCGCGATCCTCGACAACCTCGGCATCGAGCAGGCCTATGTGTCGGGTGGGAGCGGAGCGGCACCGCACATCCTCGCGATGTGCGCTCGCCACCCCGACCGAGTGATCGCCGCGACCGTGCTCGCCGGCATCTCGCCGCTGGAACCGGCGGAGGCGGACGGCATGATCGGACTCAATCGAACTGTGTGGGAGTGTGCATCACGCGGCGACTGGGCCGGCATCCGGGACATCCATGAACCCTTGATGCAGCGGATGCGCGCCGATCCGCTCGCCTCATTCGAACAGGTCATGGCCACCGCACCTGCAGAAGATCAGGCGGTCATCCGCGACGAGGCATGGCGCGAGGTCTTCACCCGCAGCATCCGCGAGGCCTTCCGACAGGGCGTCGAAGGGTGGACTGACGCGTCTCTCGCCGCCTTCGGCAACTGGCCGGACATCGACCCATCGATGGTGCGCACGTCCGTGACCTGGTGGCACGGAACCGATGACAGAAACACCCCGTACGCGGCGGCGAAGCGACTGGTCAGCAGGCTTCCGAACACGCGCCTCATCACCTGGCCAGCGGGCGCGGGACACATGTACGCCTATCAGCACGAAGGCGAGATCCTCGACGAACTGCTCGCGCGCACACGCGAAATCTGATGCGCTGCCGCGATCGGCGTCCGAACGCCAACCGCAACGGCCCTCAGACCCGAACGCGTCGCCCCTACATCGCACACTGCTCGCAAAGGGATGGGGTGCGGGCTCGATGCCGTCCAGTCGTCAGGCAGTCGCGCCGACTCGGTCACCTTCGGTACGCACGACGTTCACTCCCTCGCTCGCCACGAGCGCAACGGCAGCGCGGCGCGCACGTGCCTCAAGGATCCGGACGGGTGCCAGCCGGACAAGGCTCACCGGGCCGACGACCGCGAACTTGAACGCGTTCCACAGGCAGACAAGCGCGAGCAGGTAGAGCCACTTCGGCGCATCCTGGTCCGGGAGGCTGATGAACACGACGGCACCGAACACGTGGGCCGGAACGAGCAGCATCGCCGGCACGCCCCACTTGAGCCCGCGGCGAGTCATGATCGCGGCGATCAGGATGTTCGTCGGCATCGTGCGACGAAGGAATGTGTGGATGCGCGCGCTGAGGCTCCAGATGAGTCCGAACATGCGGCTGCCCTCCGTTGGTTCAGCAACGAGAACATGAAGGGACTGGCCGGAGCCGATGTCGTGCCGCCGCACCGAGCGGTGGCGCAGATGAGGTTGCTACTGCACAGACTAGGACGGTACGCGGACACTCGGTAGGCCCTCATCGAGAGAGCGCAGTTCCTCGGTGTTGCGCCGGACGCCGCGGTGGAGTCTGCTCGGCTGCGCGTCCAGCCCGACGAGCAGCGTCGATGGCTGCGCGCGCGGCTGCGGCATCCCGTCGCTGAATGTCGGTCTCGGGCTCTGGACCGATCGCGTCACGGCTGCGGACGTCGTACCGATCGCGGTAGGCCGCGACGATGGTCACTGCGCGTAGCCATGCTGTCTCGGTCGCGGCAGACGACGCTGGGCCAAGCTCCCGAAGCCATTGGTCGCCTCGCTCGCGCGCCCGATCAACGAGAGCCATAACGCGCGCATCCATCAGCTCGCGGCGCTCGTCGAGCGCATGACGCATCTCGTCGGGCATCGGCCCCAGCGCCTCGGGAACGAGCCCGACGATGTGGCGAGGCATTCGCCGCCCCAGACTCTGCCGACGGCCTTCGGATGCCCGAGCAACCCGCGCCGCGAGGACAGCCGCGGCGTCCTGAGCGTCGCCGAGCCCGCGAGAGCGCGCGACCGCGGGGAGCAACGCGTCGACGTTCGCTCCCCCGGCCTCGGCTCGCCGCAGTTCGACGCTTAGGTGTCCGAACGCGTCCGAATCGATCACGGCCGCCGCCTGCTCGGTGGACAGGCCTGAAGTTTCGATCATCGCCACCCATCTCGGGCGTTGCGCGGCCGCCGCGATGGTCTCGTACTCGGCCGCGAGCTGGGCGATCGAACCCCACTGGTCCTGTTCCGCACCCATGCGCTCGTGTGCCGAGAGCTCAGCCCCGACATGCTGCAGAACTCCTCGAAGTACGCTGCGCGCGGTGGCGCGGGCGTCTTCGCCGGGGTGCGGCTCGACGTGCTCGAGATCCGGTCGGTCGGTCGAGACGTAGGCGGTGTTGGCCTCGCGTCCGCGCGTCATCGAGACATAGAGGTTCTCGCGAGTCGTACCCGATTGCACAAGCGTGTGGGCGGTGTCGGTGGTGACGCCCTGCGCGCGGTGAGCGGTGATCGCGTAACCCAGGTCGAGGTTCTCGCCGACGTAGTCCGCGGGCAGGACCACGGACCAGGTCCGCTTCACCCCCGCGCGTCGCACCCGCACCGAGCCGCTGGCAAGCACCTCATCGACCACCCAACGGTCACCGTTGCGCACCCAGGAACGACCAGTGCGGAGTCCCCGGTCGTTCAGCCGCGTGATCACGATGTCCCCGCGTGCAGCACGAGATCCGTCCCGCAGTTCGACTTCGTTCGCGCCGGTCACCTCACCGGCGAGGATGCGGTCGGCGCGAGCGCGAGCGTTGAGCGTAGCGATCGCGTCGTTCGAGTCGCTGATCAGAATGCTGGACTTTCCGGCCCGCATGTCGTGACGCCAGGCTGCGTAGGCGTCGTCGATCATCGCTTCGACCGATCCTTCTCGGATTCGGTCGTGCTCCGCGTACGTCTCGACCACGTCGACATCGCCATCGCGTAGCTGGATGCTCGCGCGCTTCTCCCAGTCATGCCGGAATCGGTGGACATCCGAGAGGTGCGCCACGTCGTCCCTGTCGTGGACAAGGAGCGCGAACGCGCCGCCTGCGTCGACTGCCTGAAGCTGAGCGTGGTCGCCGACGAGAAGCACCTTGGCGCCAGCATCCACCGCAAGTCCTGTGATGCGATCGAGCGAGAGCGTGCCGGCGAGCGAAGCCTCGTCGATGATCACGAGTTGTCCCGCGCGGAAGGTCTCGCCGCGGCTGAGGTGGTTCTGCCACCACTTCGCGGTGTTCTCGGTGGGGATGCCGATGTCGGCCGCAAGCACGTGCGCGGCGGCGGCTGACGGTGCCAGTCCGACGACAGAGCCCGTACCGTGAGTCGCCTCCCATGCCTTGCGTAGTGCGAGCATCGCGGTCGTTTTTCCGGATCCGGCAGGCCCGACCAGCACGTCGAGCGCGCGGCCCGAGGTGAGCACCGTCGCGAGCGCGGCCACCTGAGCGGCGCTCAGCGTGACTCCCGCAGCACGGCGCCGAAGAACGTGCGGATCCACGCGCGGTGCAAGACGATTGCGCGATCGCGCGAGCAGGCGTGCCTCAGCATCCATGAGCGCATGCCCGGTGAACACAGCACCAGCGCGAGGGCGGAAGACGGAGCTGGCGTCTGCCCGCTGGAACTCGAGAGGGCTGCTCGCGAGCTCTGGAGGGGTGAGACGCAGCGATGCACGCTCGGCTGCGTCTGCAACCATCCCGGTGATGGCTTCGCGATCGGATGCCGCGGCGAAGCGGTACTGCATGGTCTGACGCGCCGCCTCAGCAACAAGGTTCCATCGACGCCAGGTGGTGCGCTTCTCAGCGACGGCGTCGACCACCGATCGTCCGAGTGACTCCATAACCTCGAGCGGAACATCCTCTGCCCGCATCACCGTTTGCCGATCACCCTGTGCGACTGAACGTGCCCAGAATGCGGCATCCTGGTCGAGAATCTGGCTGGCACGGTCCCTCCACGCCGCGGTGAGCTCCGCAAGCGACCGCGCCGTCTTCTCGGGCCGAGTCGAGAGTGTCGCCTGTGCACGCAGCTTCATGATCGTCACCGGCTCGGGACGACGGCCGTGTCGGTGGACGAACTGCGCAATGAGTGCGTCCGTCGCGACATCGATGTCGCGCGCCCTCGACGAGAACTCGCGAACCAGGGTCTCCGGAACCCCGCCCACCGCCCACGCGACGCTGCGATCGCGGCCGCGCTGACGTGGCTCCCATGCAACGCCGAGTCGACGGGTCAGCTCGTCCGCGAAGAGCGCCTCGTGCAGTTCCGACAACGCAACGACCGCGGCGTGCAGCGGCCTCCCGTCGAGCGAGCGCCACTTGCCGTCGAGCAGCGTCTGCACCTTGTTGCTGATTACGACATGCGTGTGCAGGTGCGGGTCGCCCGCACGACTGTCGAAATGGTCGAACGCCGTGGCGATGATGCCCGCGACCCCGACCTGTGCAACGGCGCCGTCGCGCCCCGTCGCCCCGATACGCGTGGCGGCAACTTCCCGTTCGAGATACGCAACGGCGTGAGCGACTGCCGCGTGATGGGCGTCGACGATGTGCTCCTGAATGCTCGCGTCTGCAACACCCCAGAGCACGCTCGCAGACTTCGGGATAGAGAAGGTGAAGTCGAACCCTGCGACAGCACGACGCCGGGATGCCGCATCCTCGGTCGGCGCGTACTGCGGGTAAGCGCGGCCCAGCGGTTCACCGCTGATCGGGTCGCGGCCCATTCCGATGAGAAGCTGCAACTGACGTTCACTGACTTCGTCGCCGGTATGGATGCTGCCACCCAGGCTTGTGAGACCGCCTCCCATCCAGCGCCCGGGCGGGGTTCCTTCGGCGGAGTAGTACCGAGTCAGCGGCGTCGAGAGCGAGCGATCACCGTCGCCCGCGGCGACAGTGCGAAGAAGATACTTGTAGCCGTCGCCAGCGCTCATCACCCGCATCGAGACCGTCACCGCCGCACCTCCTCCGTTCAGGAGGGAGGTGCGCGCGCCTCTACTGCAAGAGGCGTGATCCTCGTGTCGGTGGCCTCTGCGACGATCGGCGCATGAGTGAGGTTCGCGTGTCGACGAGGCCGGCAAACGTGGTCGGCTGGGTACTGGCGGTGATCACAATGTTCGTGGTGATCGGGTGGGCCGTCTGGGCTGCGGGAGTCCACGAGGCAGGTACGGCGATCATGCTGATCTCGTTCGCTGTCGCCGTCACGGGGTTTGCGGCTCTCGGTGTGACGATCGCGGCCGGGCTTCCGCGCCCCACACCGTTCGCCGAACGAAGCCTGCTCACCGCGCGATTGGCATGGATCGGTCGCACCTTGTGGACGGCAGCCCTGATCGCAGTTGGAGGGTACTTCGGCGCGATCATCGCTGCCGACCTCGCGAATCCGAGCCTGAACACCCCTGACCGTGTCAGAAGCTACTTCGTCTTCATTGTTGTGATGCTCCTCGTCCTAGCGGCGTGGGGCATCGTCCTGCCGATCGCGATCGTGACTGGCATCGACATCATTCGCGCCGGTCCCGACCGTCGACGCGCCGCGATGCGCGGCGTGCTCTCGGAGCGCACGCTGAGCGATGCCTGGGTCGATCACCTCACGCACGATGCATACGCGTGGGCAACACTCGCGGCCCTTGTGCTCCTGGTCCCCCTGGCGGCTGCAGTGTTCTGGGGAACGGCCACAAGCGGGCTCTGGAGTTGACGCGCTTCGGTCCAAGGCAGTCCGCCGAGGTCCCTATGCGTCACGTCGCTCTACTCTTGAAGTGATGATCGTTGATCTCGCAGCCCACGCTCGAACACTGGCGGAGCGCCAGCTCGTTGAGGTGCCGCGGCGCTGGGCCCACGTGCAGGGCGTCGCCGCGACGGCGGCCGAGATCGCGTCGGCCCTCAACACCGATCATGCCGACGACATCGTCGCCGCGGCTTGGCTGCACGACGTCGGCTACGCGCCTGACCTCGCGAAGACCGGATTCCACCCCGTCGACGGCGCCCGCTTCGCGCGCGACCAAGGCATGCCTGACCTCGTGGTGCGGCTCATCGCGTTCCACACGGGCGCGGAGTTCGAAGCGCGCCAGCGCGGCCTGCTCGCCGAGCTCGAGGAGTTCACTCCCCCGCCGAGCGAAATCCTCGATGTCGTGACATTCGCCGACATGACGACGTCACCGACCGGTGAACCGATCGCTGCTACCGACCGCGTCGCCGAGATCCTCACCCGGTACGAGCCGAACACTCCCGTCTACGATGCGGTGTCCGCATCGGCGCCGGAGCTGCTCGCCGCCGTTGACCGTGTCAACGCAAGGCTCGCCCGAGTCGGCGTTCACCCGAGGTAGGGCTCGCTCCGTCCTTCGAGGAAGTGGTCGATTCGCAGCTTCATCGAGGGATGCATCGGCAGCTCCACAATCGCGGCGGGTGAGACCCACGCGATGTCGGTCGACTCGCTGTCGAACGTGAGCTCACCGCCGAGCAGTCGGGTTCGGTAGCAGAGCGAGAACTGCTGGCGCACTTCCCCGTCGTCGTACTTCATGACGTGGCGCGGGTTCGTGTAGACGCCGACGAGACCGGTGATCTCGACATCCAGGCCGGTCTCCTCCTTGACCTCGCGGATTGCGCAGTCCTCGATCGACTCCCCCAGCTCCATGCCACCGCCGGGCAGTGCCCAGAGTCCGTTGTCCTTCCGATGCACCAGAGCGATGCGTCCGTCGTCGTCGAGCACCACGCTCGTCGTTGACGGGACGACGCTGTTCGGAAACGGTGCCTCGGGGTCGTTGTAGTAGTCGATGCGTGCCATGAATCTGCCTTTCGCGATCAGCGGGTCGGATAGTGCGCGGGGTGCGCACCGACCCAGATCTGTTCGAACGAGTTCGTGTAGCTCTCCCACACCTCGGGGTCGAGGTCGCGCGGGATCTCGATGACCGGGTTGTCTCCGGCCGGCGAGCCGAGGATGTGGTGGTTGGCGTAGAGCGTGTCGTCGATGAAGAACATCGAGACGTAAAGCGGGGTCGAGTGGGTGCGGATCTGGACGCCCTCAAGATCGTGGATCGGGGCGAGACGCGACAGGGTGAGTCTGCAGCGTCCGGCGAGCGAGTCGCCGATGCCCTCTTCGAGCCCTCGCTGGTGCACGGCCGATGACCCTGGGTCGCCGACGGCGATGCGCACCTGAACACCGCGGGATGCAGCATCCCGCACCAGTCGCAGGAAGCCGTGGACGTTGTCGAACAGGAATGTTCCGCCGTAGACACAGATGTCGATACGGGATGCCGCGGCGGCGAGCGCATCGCGCCAGACGTCGACCGGAACCTGCGCGCGCGACGGGAACAACCGGACCGTCAGCGCACCGTTCAATGATGCTCCGGCGCCGGCGCGCGGCCAGAGATCGTCTGGCTCGCATTCCAGTACCGCGGCGATGGCCTCGGCCACGCGCAACTGAGGTGTCGTCTCGCCGTTGAGCGCTCGCTGGATGGTGCGTTCGTCGCAGCCGGCGCGCGCGGCCAGGTCGCGGATGTTGATGTGGCGCTGCTGCATCTGCTCAGCGAGGCGCTTGCCACTGTCGGTTCCGGTCGGTCGTTGCCCTGCACTCATCGGCACCCTCGCGTCAGATCTCGTCATCCCACTCTGACTCATTCTGACCCGCATCTGGCCTGTTTCTGGAGCATTTGGCCCTGTCGACTCGGCGTCATGTTCATCGGCTTCGCAGATCTCGCCTCCCGTTTCGGATGCGGCGGCGCACCTGATCTGCGAGGGCGGACAACGAATGAGGTGACGACATGACCGACGAGCAGCGGGCCGGCTCCAACGCGGAGGAGAAGCTGCGCGAGGTGCACGAGCGCTTGGCGCGCGCAGTCGAGGAACTGACGTCGGGCGACGAGTGGAGGCGCGCGCTCGAGTTCGCTGCCCGGTTCCGGACGAGATCCTTTGGGAACTGTCTTCTGATCTGGGCACAGCATTCCGCGGCCTATGAGCAAGGCCTCGTTCCGGAGCCGCTGCCGACCTTCGTCGCCGGTTTCCGACAGTGGCAGCAGCTCGGACACCAGGTACTCAAAGGGCAGCGCGGCTATGCGATCCTCGCCCCGATCACTGGCAACTTCGCCACCAAGACGCCGAACGACCCCATGTCATGGCGTCGACTTCGCCGTGGCGAGCGCCCTGGGGCGGGCGAGGTCGTACGTTCGCGGCTCATCGGCGTGAAGCCCGCGCACGTTTGGGACATCTCGCAAACGTCAGGTCCTCCCGCTCCGAGGCGGCAGCTTCCCGAGTTGTTGAAGGGTGAAGCGCCCGATGGACTCTGGAACGAACTCGCGCGGCTGGTCGAGAGCGACGGCTTCACCCTCTCGAGCGTCGCCGATTCAACAGAGATCGGCGGCGCGAACGGTCGTACTGACTTCCTCGCGCGCACCGTCGTCGTTCGCGCCGACATGGATGCCGCGGCCCGCGTCCGGACCCTCACGCATGAGCTCGCCCACATCCGGCTTCATGGCCCCGATCACGAAGCGATCAGTCATCGTGGCATCGGCGAGGTCGAGGCCGAGTCTGTCGCTCTCATGGTCGGAGCCGCGCACGGCATGGACACGAGCATCTACACGATTCCGTACGTCGCGTCGTGGGCGTCGACCGTGAACGGCAAGACCGTCGCTGAGGTCGTTCAGGACACCGGTGAGCGCGTGCGGAGGGCAGCAGTCGAGATCCTCGACGCTCTCACGACGACGAAGGCAGATCTGGGCCACCCGTCTGTGCAGCTCGAGCGCGGCGCACCCGACGCGCACTTCAGGCGCCCCGCCGACCGCCCTGTCGGCCGCGAAGCCGCGGGGAGGCCGACATGGTCCCGGTAGCGGACTTGCTGTTTACGACGGCGCGGATGTCGCGACCAGAGGCCGCACTCGCGTTCGCGCTGGCCGACGTCCCCGTGTTCCCGTGTGTTCCCGGCGGCAAGCGTCCGCTCACGCGCAACGGGTTCCACGACGCGTCGATTCTCGGCCACGTCGTTCACGGCTGGTGGCGGCGCTGGCCCGAGGCGAACATCGGCATGCCGACCGGCCGTCAGTCGGGTGTCGACGTCGTCGACGTCGACACGAAGGCATCCGGCTCTGGCTACGCGACATTCCAACGTGCGATCGATGACGGTGTCGCCGCTGGCGAGTTCGCTCGCGTGCGCACTCCGTCGGGCGGGATGCACGTCTACTACGTCAACACGGACATCGAGAGCCCCTGCTGGGTGTCGACGCGCGCGCACATCGACTTCCGCGGCGAAGGGGGCTACGTCCTCATCCCCCCGTCAGCGGTGGCGACAGACGACGGAGTCACGAGCTATCGGACCTTCTCGCTATCGACGGACCGCCAGCAGCGTCTCGACTCGACGGCCCTGCGGGGCTTCGTAGACCCCCGACCTGCCACGCCGTACTACACCGCCCAGGCGGACCGCGGGAACGCGGACGCTCTGGCTGTCTGGGTTTCGCGCCTGCGGGAGGGAGAACGCAATCGCGGTCTCTTCTGGGCCGCGTGTCGGCTTTTCGACGCCGGCGTGGAGTTCCCCGAAGCGATGAGCGCGCTCGCGCCAGCCGCCGAGGAGATCGGGCTCGACAGGCGCGAGATCAATGCCACGGTCAAGTCAGCCTGGCGACGCAGCGGCTATGACGCGACGATCCGCAAGTACGCGCCACCACTCCCACCGCCGCTTCCTCCGCTCCCACGGCAGCAGCCCGGCCACGGCAGGAGCCTGTCATGATCCGCCGGCCTGTCGATGGCATTCGGCTTGCGACCCTGACGGCGATTGCAGGAACCGTGTTCATCGCGGCGGGCGCCTTCTGGCTCTCGTTCACCTCACTTGCGGACCTTGCCCAGCGCTCGGGGCTCAGCCCCGAGCAGGCCTGGGCATGGCCGCTCATCGTCGACGGAATCATCGTCGTCGCCACCGTCGCGGCCGTCGTCCTCACCGGATCGCGAGGCGTCTGGTACCCGTGGGTCCTGCTCTTCGCGGGCGCATCGGTCTCGGTCGTCGCCAACGCGATTCACGCGATCCTCGCCGCCGACAGCGACGTCCCCGCTGCGCTCGCCGCGTCGGTCGCCGCGGTCCCGCCCCTCGTGCTCCTCGCGATCACGCACCTGACGTCGATCCTCATGCGGCGCCCCGGCCCCGCGATCGACTCGTCGTCCGTCGACGAAGAGCGCTCGCTCCTGACTGCCACCTCGGCGCGGCACCACGACGCGCAGATCCTCCGCGCGTCCGGTCTGTCCAACAGAGCGATCAGTAGACGTCTCGGGGTCCACCCCTCCACGGTCGGCCGCTGGCTGCGGACCACCGGTTCCACTCCCCCGCACGCACTCGAACAGGGAGGCCAGAGCAATGCGTGATGACATCGAACGCCTGACTGAGCCGGACGTCGAAGCGATACCGCCCCGACCCCACCTCGCGAGTCCCAGCACACGATTCGACGCTTCCGCGACGATCGGTTCCGGCGCTCCGGTCGACGCGGCCGAGCGCCATCGGATCGCATGGGTCCGCATCTCGGATCTCGTCAACTCTTCGAGCGGGCGCCTCATCGGGCGTGGACTCGACCTCCAGTCCGAGCTTAGGCGTCGGCTCTCCTCGTCACCCCAACCGGACGGTCAACGCCGTCGGCTCGCGCCGCTCAGCGCGTTCGGCGTCCGCACCTCGCCAACCACTGCCCGCACGCTCGAACGGAGTTGATCACGATGACCACGAACGCAATCGAC
>JAUHVN010000058.1 GCA_030425055.1 Actinomycetes bacterium
GACGATGACCGAGCCGGGCACGCGCGAGTTCGTGACGGATGCCGTTTCCCGCGGCATCCGCGTGCTGCTTCCGATCACGCGGGCCGACGGCCTGCTCGACTGGTCGGTCGCGAGCGACGACCTCGACATCGCCGAGGGCATGTTCGGGCTCCCCGAGCCGGTCGGCGAAGTGCTGGGGCCCATCGCGGTGGGCGACGTCGACCTCATGGTGATCCCCGCCGCCGCCGTCGCCGCCGACGGCATGCGACTGGGCTGGGGCCGCGGCTATTTCGACAAGACGATCGGCTCGATGGAGGGCCGGCCCCCGATCTACGCCGTCGTGTACGACACCGAGGTGCTCGACGACGTCCCCCGAGACCTGCACGACCAGCCGGTGACCGGCGTCGTCACGCCGACCCGCACCGTCACCCTCGCGGCATCCGCCCACTGACCGAAGAGAGCCCCCGAGCCCATGCCCACCTACGCCTACGCCTGCAAGCAGTGCGGCCACCGCTTCGACGCGGTGCAGTCCTTCGCCGACCCCGCGCTCACCGAGTGCCCCGAGTGCGGCGGCCCGCTGCGCAAGGAGTACGGCTCGATCGGCGTGACGTTCAACGGCTCGGGGTTCTACCGCACCGATTCGCGCGCGCAGAGCGGCGGCGGCTCGTCGGGCTCGGGCGAGAAGTCGTCGGGTTCGTCGGAGTCCTCGTCGGGCTCGTCGGGCGGAAGTGGCGGCTCGGGCTCATCTTCGACAGGATCGAAGTCCGAGTCGAAGGCGGCGTCCGCCTCGACCTCGTCCTGACGGCCGCCGGGGGCGGCCCTACCGAGGAGGAAACACACGTGATCCAGGGCTTCAAGGAATTCATCCTTCGCGGCAACGTCATCGATCTGGCTGTCGCGTTCGTCATCGGCGCTGCGTTCACCGCGATCGTGACCGTCGTCGTCGAGTCGTTCATCAACCCGCTCATCAGCCTCTTCTTCGCGGCCGACAGCCTCAACGAGGCGCTGCAGGTCACCGTGCCGACGCTCGGCGGCGGCGAGGCCACGTTCGCGTTCGGTGCGATCATCGGCGCGATCATCAACTTCCTCGCGGTCGCCGTCGTCGTCTACTTCGCGTTCGTCCTGCCGATGAACAAGGCGAAGGAGCGCGCCGAGGCCGCCAAGGGCGTGCAGGCCGACGACGAGCCCGCCCTGCCGACCGAGCAGGAGCTGCTCGTGCAGATCCGCGACGCGCTGCAGGCCCAGAAGCCCACGACCTGACGCCGGACGGCGCGGGGGTCACCAGTGCGGTGGCTTCTCGCGCCGCATCCGCTCGTCGTTGGGCCCCGGGTCGGTGTCGGGCGCGTCCGCGCCGGATGCCGCCGACTCGTCGCCTTTCGTCGGCTCGCCCGTCGTGCCGGGCGCGGGCGTCAGCTTCGCCCGCCGCGAGCCGGGGACCCGCTCGATCCGCTGCCGGTCAGGGCGCGACATCGAGCGGCTGCGTGTCGGTCTCGGCCGGCTGCGTCTCGGGCGGCACCCCGAGTATGGCCGCGATGCGCGCCGCGACGCCACCGGGGTCGCTGTACAGGTCGAAGGAGTGCACGCGCACGTAGTGCCAGCCGAGGCGCCGCAGGATCTGCGGCCGCAGCCGCAGCGCCTCGCGCAGCGACTCGCCGATCGTCTCGGGGTCGCTCTCGACCACGACCGCCTTGCCGTCGTACTGGGCGACCAGCGACAGCAGCCCGCGGTAGTGCACGTCGACGGCCAGACCGAGCCGGCGCAGCTCGCGGGCGAGCGCGAGGGTGAGGGGGTCGGCGAGGTCTTCGAGCCGTGCCTCGCGGGCGCGCGCGGCGATGCCGCCCAGCACCTCCATGAGGGTCGCCGCCCCGTGCTCGAGGCGCCCGTCGTCGAACGCCGACGGGCGGATCGACGACACGATGACCATCGACCGGCGCGCGCGGGTCATGCCGACCGTGAGTAGCCGCTCGCCGTCGGGGGTCGACAGGTCGCCGAAGTCGCTCAGCACGCGGCCGTGGCGGGTGAGACCGAACCCCAGTGAGAAGATCACGCGGTCGCGGCTCTCGGCGACCGACTCCTCGAGGCTGAGCACCGCGAACGGCTCGGCGGTGTCGCGCGAGACGAAGTCGGCGACGTCGAAGCGGCCCGCGAAGGCGGCTTCGACGGCGGCGCGGATGCGCTCGGCGTGCTTGCGGCTGGCCGTCACGACCATGAGCGACTCGTTCGCGCGGTTGACCGCGTGCTCGACCACGAGGGTGACGACGCGCTTGACTTCGGCGTCGGGGCTCTCGACGGCGCCTGTCACGGGGTCGGGGGCGCCGGTGCCGCCGGCGACGTAGTCGACGCTCAGGCTGCCGCGGCCGAGGTACGAGCCCGCCCACGGCAGCGACACGATCTCGCCGCCGTAGAAGGCGTCGTTGACGAGTTCGGCGAGGTCCTCTCCCCCGGCGCGGTAGCTACGGGTGAGCGTCACGATCGGCACGAGCTCGGCGAGCCGCTCGAATACGCTCGTGGTGTCGAACGGCACCTCGTCTGCGTCGTCGGCGGGCGCGTCGGACGGATCGGATGCCACACCCGCCGCGACCCGGAAGGGCGTCGGCTTCTGGGTGACGGGGTCGCCGAACACGACGACCTGACGGCCGCGGCGCAGCGCGGGGGCCGCTTCGGCGAGGCACAGGGCTGCGGCATCCGCCACGATCACCACGTCGAACTGCTGGTCGGCGGGGATCTGCACGACGTCGTAGGGCGACGCCAGCCACACCGGCGCGAGGCGGCGCATGAGCGTGGGCGCCGCGTCGAACAGGTCGGTCGGCGTGCTCGCGGCGTTCTTCAGCGCGCGCTTGAGCGCGGCGGCCTCATCGGCCTCGTCGACGATGCCGATGCGCCACTGGGTGGCCAGTCGAGCGGCGAGCAGAGGTCCGGATGCTCCGGCGTGCGCTTCGTCGACCAGTCGGAAGTCGCGCTCGAGACGATCGACGACCGACGTGTTCGCACCCAGCAGGGCCTTGTCGCGGCGCAGCAGGTGCTCGAGGGCCGACTGCCACCACGCGAACTCGAGCTCGGCACCGACCGCCTCTTCGGGCACGTGCCGCACCGACAGCTCGGTGAGCAGGCCGGTCAGCCCCATGTCGGCGAGCTCGGTGCGCAGCGTCGCGCGCTCGCGCAGGTTGTCGAAGACCTCGGACTCGGCGGCCAGCCCCGCGAGCGTGCGCAGCAGCTCGGGGATCGGCAGGGTCGCGAGGCGGTCGGCGTCGGCGCGGCCGAGGAACGCGTCGAGTTCGGTCAGCTCGGAGTCGGCTCGCTGCCACGCGACATAGACGTCGGCGAGCCCGATCGGCACCTCGGGTGCCACGCCGGCGTCGACGTACCGCTGCCACTCGGTGCGCTGCTGCTGCACGCGCAGCAGCGCCTCGTACATGTCGGCCACGTGCACGCCGGGGCGCACGTACTCCTTCGACAGGCGGCGCAGACGGCGGCGGTTGACGCCGCTCATGTTCGGCGCGTCGCGGCGCGGCCCGTGCGCCTGGATGAGCTCGGCGAGCGGCCGTTCGAAGACCGTGAGGCTGAAGCGGTCGAGCGAATCGCGGATGCCCTTCAGCAGCCGCAGGTACACGCCGAGTTCGGCGATCGTCTGGAACGGCCGCATTCGCGTCTGCGCGACGAGTTCGTATCCGCGCTCGATGACGGCGGGAACGTCGTGGCGGTGCAGCTTGCCCGCGAGCGCGTGGGCGGAGCGGGCCTGCTCGGTGGTCGCGAACGACACGCCGTACCACGGCGAGTCATCGGGGCCGAAGCGGAACTCGCCCAGGCGCGCCGCGGCGGCGAGCTTCTCGGCGGCCTCGGCACGGCGGTTCGCGAGACCCGCGAGCGTGCCCGGGTCGAAGCGCGCGTCGGTCGACGGCGCGGGGGTTCGCGCGGCGAGGCCGGCCAGCTCACCGAGCACGTCGAGCACCGACACCCCGAGATCGTCGCGATGGGCGGTGACCGCCGTCCGGTAGTCGCGCAGCACGTCGCGCAGCTTGACCAGAGCCTCGTCGACTTCGGCGACCTTCGGCGGTTCCGCCCGCTCGTTGCGCCCGATCGCGCGGATCAGGTCGTGCTGCATCCGTCGCGGCGAGACCGCGAGCCCCGGCAGGCCGATCGCCGCGAGGCGGTGACGGATGCCGTCGACCGTCGAGCGTCGCGCTCCGACGACGAGCACGCGCTTGCCGTCGCGCACCAGGGCGCCGGCGGCGTTGATGATCGTCTGCGTGCCTCCGGTGCCGGGCAGCGTGTGCACGGCGAGCGACTCGCCGGCGACGATCCGCGCGAGCACGCCCTCCTGCTCGGCGTCCGCGTCGAGCAGCAGGTCGTCGGCGGCGGGTGCGCGCTCGTCGGGCGAGACCGGGGGCGATGCCACGGCGCGACGGGTGAGCAGCTCGCGGTCGTCGGGGTGACCGGCGAGGGCGTTGAGCACGAAGTGATCGAGGTCGGCGGTGTCGGCCTCCATGCCGTCGCCGACGTCGGCAAACGTCGAGACGAGCAGGCGGGGCTGCACGCTGAACGTCGTGGCCGATGCCGTGCGCGCGCGCAGCCGGTCGATGACGGGCTGCGGCTGGAAGACGCCGCCCTCGTAGGCGAGCGCGGCGAGCTCGGCGCTGTCGATCTCGATGCCGAGGTGGGTGCGCAGGGCGCGCTCGAGCTGCGGGTTGACGGCGAACGCGCCGTGCAGCTTGAGCTCGAAGTCGGACTGGTGGCGGCGGATCAGCAGCGGGCGCAGCAGTGCAGGCGCCGAGCACTGCAGCCCCCCGATGTGCCAGGTCGCCAGGCCCACGGCGAGGTGCACCGCCTCGATGCCGCGCGTCGTGCGCAGCTCGACGTTCTTCGCCGTGATGCGCTCGGCCGCGAGCCGCGCGTTGCGCAGGGCGACCTCGTCGCGGAACAGGTTCGACAGCAGGGTCGAGCGGCCCGAGAAGAACTGCGGAAGGCTGCCGGGATGCGCCTTGGTGATCTCGATCGCGGCGTCATCACGGTCCGAGAAGTGCAGCAGCGTCGACCTGCCGCCGAGCTGCGCAGCCTGGCGTCGCAGCCGCTCGCGTTCGGGGTCGGCGATGTGCGCCACCACGACCCCCGGTTCCGAGAGCCCGAGGTCGCCGGGGGTCACGTCGACCGCAGCTCCGGCGTCCATCGCGCCGACCGCGGCGCTGCCTTCTGCTCGCCACACGGTGTCAGACTAGGTCGGGTCCCGGCGGGGATCCGGCATCCCGCGCCGGTTTCCGCAGACCTGCGACACTCCGCCGTGATCGGCCTTTCCTCCCCAGCCCCGTTCGGCAGCGGAATCGATCCACACTCGCCGCCCACTCTCCCGCCGCGTGCGACCCGACACCCAGGATGGAGCCCATGACCTCTTCTCCGCTGCTGTGGCGTCTGCATCCCTCCCCCATCGGCGACATCCTCATCGCCACCGTCGACGAGGCCGTCGTCACGCTGCATCCGGTGCACGACTCGCCCGACGACGACCTGCAGCGACTGTCCGCGGCGCTGCGGATGCCGCTCGAGCCCGACGACGCGGATGCCACGGCGAACCTCGCCGCGCGTCAGCTCGACGCGTACTTCGCCGGCGCGCTGCGCACGTTCGACGTGCCGCTCGACTGGCGGCTGGTGCGCGGCTTCACACGAGCGGCGCTCGAGGCGGTGCGCGAGATCCCCTACGGCGAGACCGCGGGCTACGGCGAGGTCGCCGCGAACGCGGGCAGCCCGCGCGCCGCCCGCGCGGTGGGCACCGCGTGCGCGACGACGCCGTTCTCGATCGTGGTGCCGGTGCACCGCGTCATCCGCTCCGACGGGTCGCTCGGCGAGTACGGCGGACACCCCGAGGTCAAGCGGTTCCTGCTCGACCTCGAGACGGGGGCGGGCGAGTAGGCCGCCCGCCCCCGTTCCGGTCCGGGGCGCGAACCCCGGACCGGATGCCCCCGTCAGTGGTGAGTGGCCTTCTCTGCGCCGTAGCCCGTGAGCGAGCGCACCTCCATCTCGGCCGCCTTCTCGCGATCCTCCCCGCCGCGCGAGGTGATCGAGCCCAGCCACCCGAGGAAGAAGCCGACCGGGATCGAGACGATGCCCGGGTTGCTCAGCGGCCAGATGGCGACACCGGTGTCCTTGAACACGCTCGTCGGCGTGCCCCAGAAGACCGGCGACAGCACGATGAGGATGATCGCCGCCGCGAGCCCGCCGTACATGCTCCACACCGCGCCGCGCGTGGTGAACCCCCGCCAGAACAGCGAGTAGAGGATCGTCGGCAGGTTCGCCGACGCGGCGACCGCGAAGGCGAGCGCCACGAGGAACGCGACGTTCTGGCCCTGCACGCCGATGCCGCCGATGATCGCGAGCACGCCGATGACGATGACCGTGCGCCGGGCCACCTTGACCTCGCCGTCCGGCGGCACGTCGCCCTTCTTGATGACGTTCGCGTAGATGTCGTGCGCGAACGACGCCGCAGCGGTGATGGTGAGCCCGGCGACCACGGCGAGGATCGTCGCGAACGCGACCGCCGAGATGAAGCCGAGCAGGATCGGTCCGCCGAGAGCGTTGGCCAGCAGCGGTGCCGCCGAGTTCACGCCGCCGGGTGCCGACTTGATGACGTCGGGGCCGACCAGCGCGCCGGCGCCGTACCCGAGCACGAGCGTGAGCAGGTAGAACAGGCCGATGAGCCAGATCGCCCACACCACCGAGCGGCGGGCCTCCTTGGCCGTGGGCACCGTGTAGAAGCGCATGAGCACGTGGGGCAGACCGGCCGTGCCGAGCACGAGGGCGAGCGCGAGCGAGATGAAGTCGAGCGGCTTGGCCCCGTACGCGAGACCCGGGTTGAGGATCGCGTCCGGAGGCGTCGACGTCGAGACCGCGACCGCGTTCTCGAGCAGCGTGTTCAGGCTGAATCCGTTGAGCGCGAGGACCCAGATCGTCATGACGACGGCACCGCCGATGAGCAGGAACGCCTTGACGATCTGCACCCACGTCGTGCCCTTCATGCCGCCCACGAGCACGTAGACGATCATGAGCACGCCGACGACGGCGACGACGACCGACTGGCCGATCTGATCGCCGATCCCCAGCAGCAGCGAGACGAGACCGCCCGCGCCGGCCATCTGGGCGAGCAGATAGAACAGGCACACCGCGAGCGTGGTGATGGCGGCCGCCATGCGCACCGGACGCTGCTTGAGGCGGAACGACAGCACGTCGGCCATCGTGAACTTGCCGGTGTTGCGCATGAGCTCGGCGACCAGCAGCAGGGCGACCAGCCACGCGACGAGGAATCCGATCGAGTAGAGGAAGCCGTCGTAGCCGTTGATCGCGATGGCTCCGGTGATGCCGAGGAACGACGCCGCCGAGAGGTAGTCGCCCGAGATCGCGAAGCCGTTCTGCGGGCCGCTGAACGATCGGCCGGCGGCGTAGTAGTCGGCGGCCGTGCGGCTGTTGCGACTCGCACGGATGACGATGAACAGCGTGACGGCGACGAAGGCGCCGAAGATCGAGATGTTGAGGATCGGGTTGTTCTCGACGGTGTCGACCGCCGAATCGATCGCTGCGAAGACGTCGTTCACTCTCCGGCCTCCTTCTCGAGCGCCTCACGGATCTCGCTGGAGCGAGGATCGAGCTTGTGGTTGGCGTACCAGACGTACCAGGCGGTGATCGCGAAGGTCGTCACGAACTGGCCGAGGCCCAGCAGCAGTCCGACGTTGATCAGGCCCCACACCGGCTGAGACATGAACTCGGTCGCGAACGTCGACAGCAGCACGTACGCGAAGTACCAGACGAGGAACGCGACGGCGAGCGGGAACACGAAGCTGCGATGCCGGCGCTTCAGCTCCACGAACGGCGGTGATTCCTCCACCGCGATGTAGTCGATCGCTCCCGTGCGAGCGGGTCGGGATTCAGACATCCGGCCTCCTTGCCTTCCTGGAACCGGAAGCGCTCTCATCGCGCAGCTCCGGTGCTGTCCGCGCCCGTCGTCGACGACGGGCTGCGTGGTAGCGTCGACGCTACGAATCGCGGTGATCTCGCCGTCACCCCCGAAAGTAGGTAGTGGGTGGCCACGCAGGAGTGGAGCACGACAGACGCCCAACTGCTGGGGCGCGCACTGCGTGACTTCGCATCGAGCACGCACTTCCCCGTCGTCTTCGGCGGCTACGTGCACGAGGGCTCGGTGCGCATCACCGCCGTGCAGGGCAACCGCACGCGCAGCCTCGAGGGACTCGTGGTGCAACCCGGCCGCGGCCTCGGCGGACGCGCGCTGGCCGAGCTGCGCCCGCGCATGACCCCCGACTACGCGGGCAGCCGCCACATCACGCACGACTACGACGGCCACGTGCTCGGTGAGGGCATCGCCGGACTGCTCGCCGTACCCGTGATCGTCGACGGACAGTCGCGGGGCATGCTCTACGGCGGTACGTGGACCGAGACCGGGGTGGGAGACATCGCGGCGGCCCCGGGCTTCCGCATCGCGCAGGAGCTCGCCGCCGAGCTGCGCATCCGCGAGGAGGTCGAACGGCGGGTCGCGGCATCCACAGCACCGCCTCCGTCGCCCCACGCGGTGGATGCCGCGCAGCTGGAGCGGCTGCGCGAGGGGTTCGCCGAGCTGCGCACCATCGCGGCACAGGTCACCGACACGCAGCTGCGGGCGCGCCTGTCGGCGCTCGAGCACCGCCTCACCGATGTCTCGGGCGGCGCGCCGACCGTCGCCGCAGACATGGCCGTATCACTCGCACCGCGCGAGCTCGACGTGCTCTCGCATGCGGGGCTCGGCGCGACGAACGCCGAGATCGCGGCCGCCCTCGCCTTGAAAGAGGGCACCGTGAAGTCGTACCTGCAGTCGGCGATGTCGAAGCTCGACGCCTCGACGCGCTACGCCGCCGTCGCGCGGGCGCGCTCGCTCGGCATCCTGCCCTGATCCGGCATCCATAGCCGGGGCATAGCCGATCGAGGCGTCGGCGAAAGGTCGCGTCCGTACATGTGGAGGGCATGACCCGCACACGACGCC
Source organism: Actinomycetes bacterium (assembly GCA_030425055.1). Classification (GTDB taxonomy): domain Bacteria; phylum Actinomycetota; class Actinomycetes; order Actinomycetales; family Microbacteriaceae; genus Microbacterium. The sequence goes on from JAUHVN010000058.1 coordinate 8,990, forward strand.
ACCCCCGCTCCCGCCGCCGCACCGTCGCCATCGCCGCCTCGACCGCGACCGCCGTCGCCCTCACCGTCGGCGGAGGCGCCGCGTGGGCGGTCGACCGCTACCTCGTCGAGCACGTCGAGATCGCCGACGTGTCGGCGTACGAGGCCGCGCAGACCGACGCCGAGACGACGGATGCCGCCACGACCGACACGGCGGCATCCGACACCACCGCCGAGACCGAGGTCACCGTCACGACCGTCACCGAGGGCACCGGGTCGGCGACGGTCACGTACTACGTGGCCGACGTCGTGCTCGGCGACGCGACCGACCTGCGCAGCGCGTTCGCGAAGGACCAGTTCGGCGAGAACATCACCGAGCTCACCAGCGAGATCGCCGCCGACAACGACGCCCTGTTCGCCGTCAACGGCGACTACTACGGATTCCGCGACACCGGCATCGTCATCCGCAACGGCGTCGTCTACCGCGACGAGCCGGCGCGCGAGGGCCTCGTGTTCTACACCGACGGGCGCGTCGAGGTGTACGACGAGACCGAGACGTCCGCCGCCGAGCTGCTCGCCGACGGCGCGTGGAACACCCTGAGCTTCGGCCCGGCGATCGTCGAAGACGGCGTCGTGGTCGACGGCATCGACGAGGTCGAGGTCGACACGAACTTCGGAAACCACTCGATCCAGGGCGACCAGCCGCGCACGGCGGTCGGCGTCATCGACGAGAACCACCTGGTGTTCGTCGTGGTCGACGGCCGCCAGCAGGGCTACAGCGCCGGCGTCACGCTCACCGAGCTGGCCGTCATCCTCGTCGACCTCGGCGCGACCACCGCCTACAACCTCGACGGCGGCGGGTCGTCGACGATGTACTTCGACGGCGAGGTCGTCAACAGCCCGTCCAACGGCGGCGAGCGCGGCACCAGCGACATCCTGTACGTGGCGGGGTGAGCGCATGATCGTGCTGATCCCCGCACTCGAGCCCGACGACCGACTGCCGGCCCTCGTCGCCGAGCTGCTCGACGCCGATCCCGACGTCGACGTCGTCGTGGTCGACGACGGCTCGGGCGCGGCATCCGCCCACGTGTTCGCCGCGTGCGCCGACGCGGGCGCCGTCGCGCTCGCGCACGACCGCAATCTCGGCAAGGGCGCCGCGCTCAAGACCGGCCTCGGCTGGATCGCGCTGCACCGCCCGGGTGACGACGTCGTGACCGCCGACGCCGACGGTCAGCACACGGTGCGCGACATCCTGCGCATCGCGGCCGGTCTGCGCGCGGGTGCCGCCGACGGCGAACCCGCGATGATCCTCGGATGCCGCGCCCTGCCGGCATCCGCCCCACTGCGCTCGCGTGTGGGCAACGCCACCGCGCGCGGCGTGTTCCGAGTGGCCGCGGGCTGGCGGCTGAGCGACACGCAGACAGGGTTGCGCGGCATCCCGTCGTCGATCGTCGAGTGGATGCTCGAGGTTCCGGGCACGCGCTACGAGTACGAGCAGAACGTGCTGCTGCGGCTGCGCGGCGCGGGCATCCCCGCGCGCGAGATGCCGATCGAGACCGTGTATCTCGACGGCAACGCCGCGAGCCACTTCCGCCCCCTCATCGACTCGGTGCGTGTGATGTGGCCGCTCGTGCTGTTCGCGGGATCGTCGCTGCTGGCCTTCGCGATCGACACGATCGCCCTGGTCGTCTTCACGGCGGTCACGGGTTCGCTCGTGCTCTCGATCGTCGCGGCGCGCGTGCTGAGCGCGTCGGTCAACTTCGCGGTGAACCGTCGGGTCGTCTTCCGCCGGCGAGGACGCGGGGCGGCCGGTCAGCTGCTGCGCTACGGGGTGCTCGCTGTCGCGCTGCTCGCTTCGAACGTGGTGTGGATGCAGGCGCTCACGTCGCTCGGCGTGCCGCTGCTGGTCGCGAAGGTCGCGACCGAGGCGGTGCTGTTCGTCACGAGCTACGGCGTGCAGAAGGCGTTCGTCTTCCGCGCGCCCGAACTCGTACCCGCGACTGAGGCGGCGCATAGGAACCGCATAGCGTCGCCGACTCGGATGGATGCAGACATCGTCACCGACGGGAGAACCCCATGACCCTCAGCGCGTATCTGCTCATCGCGATCGACCTGGCCGCCGCGGCCGTGCTCGCCTTCGGCCTCTTCTATCGCCGCCACCGCCGCCGCGACCTCGTGGTCGCCTTCCTCGGCGTGAACGTCGGCGTGCTGGCCGTGGCGTCGGTGCTCGGCACCGCCGAGGTCGCGCTGGGCCTCGGACTCGGCCTCTTCGGCGTGCTGTCGATCATCCGGCTGCGCTCGAGCGAGATCTCGCAGCGCGAGGTCGCCTACTACTTCGCCTCGCTCGCGATCGGGCTGATCGCCGGGCTCCCCCAATCGCAGCCGCTGCCGGCGATCGGGCTCATCGCGCTGATCGTGGCGGTCATGTGGGCCGCCGATCACCCGGCGCTGATGTCGCGCAGCCGGCACCAGATCGTGCGCCTCGACCGCGCGGTCGCCGACGAGACCGAGCTGCGGGCCGAGCTCGAAGACCGCCTCGGCGCGACGGTGACGGCGTTCGCCGTGCAGCAGCTCGACCTCGTCAACGACACCACGCTCGTCGACGTGCGCTACCGCGTCGACTCCCGCCGCCGGGCGGCGACTCCTGCGGCGGCAGCGGATGCGTCCGCAACCGCGCCGC
>JAUHVN010000489.1 GCA_030425055.1 Actinomycetes bacterium
GAAGCCGGGGTCGTCGGTCGGCACCAGGAATCCGCGCACCCCGGCATCCGTCTGCGCCCACACCACGGCGATGTGGGCGATCGTGCCCATGCCGATCCACCGCTTCGACCCCGACAGCACCCAGTCGTCGCCGTCGCGCCGGGCGAAGGTGCGCATGCTCGCGGGATCGCTGCCGGCGGAGGGCTCGGTGAGGGCGAAGCATCCGATCTTCTCGCCGCGTGCGAGCGGCGGCAGCCACTGCTGCTTCTGCTCCTCGGATCCCCAGCGATGGATCGAGCCCATCACGAGCGACCCCTGTACCGACGCGAAGGTGCGCAGCCCCGAGTCGCCGGCCTCGAGCTCCATCGCGGCGAGTCCGTACTCGACGTCGCTGCGGCCCGGGCATCCGTACCCTTCGAGGGTCATGCCGAGCAGCTGCATCTCGCCGAGGGCGGGCACGAGGTGCCTCGGGAACTCGGCGCGGTCGAACCACCCCGCGATGTGCGGCTTGACCTCGACGTCGACCAGAGCGCGCACGCGCTCGCGCGTGATGAGTTCGTCGGGGCTCAGCCGATCGTCGATCCCGAGCACCTCGTCGGCGGTCTGCGGCATGCCGGCTCCCTTCGTCGGGCGTTCAGAATTCAGTCTGGCCGATGCCGGCCGCGCGCGACACGAGCGGGATCCCGCGATCGCAGCCCGGCGCCGCCCGACGCGCAGACTGAATTCTGAACGGCGGCGCGCCGAGACCCCGCGGATGCGCCGGTAGCGTGGGCGCCATGGAGTGGACCGCCGACGTCACCGCGGGCGACTGGATCCGCGATCGCATCGACGACCCGTGGCGCGGCACGATCCACGACGTCGTTCCGCGCGGCTTCGAGGCGTACGCGCGCGTGCTGCATCCGGCCCACCGCTCGCGGCCCGTCGGGCGCGCATGGCCGCCGCTGCCCTACCTCGAGCACGAGCGCGAGTGGCAGGAGTTCGGCCGCGAGCAGGTCGAGACCGACAGCGAGCGCATCGGCTGGTCCGACGCGGCGCGGTCGTTCGGCACCCGCGTGCATCCCCTCGCGCAGTGGAGTGCGATCGTACGTGCGCGCGGCGACGAGTGGGAGCCGAACGGCTGGCAGCAGGTGCAGTCCGCCGACGGCTGGCAGTACGACGCGCCCGAAGAGGGGCAGCTGGATGCCGCGACCGTCGCCGCCCTCGCCGAAGTGCTGACCGCGCGGACCACAACCCCCGACGACGGGGTCGTCGCGCTGTGGGAGGGCCACGGCGGCCTGCTCGGCTTCTACGGCGAGATGCCGTCGCGCGCCTTCTTCACCTTCGAGCAGACGCCCGAGACCGACGACCCCCGGCATCGCGGGTTTCTCGAGCGCACCGTGCGCGACCCCTTCAACAACGTGTTCCGAAAGCCCACGTGGCAGGCGGGGATGCTGCCCGACGACGTGTCGCAGGGGCCGCGACTCGAACTGCCGGCGCGCGCGCATGTGCTGTTCCGGGGCGGCGTGCGCGAGCTCGCGCGACCGGACTGGGTCGAGCACGTGCCGTGGCGCGACCGCGTCGCCGAGGAGCACGGGTTCGACCCGAGCGCTCTTTCGCCGAGTCTCGTCTGGCCCGCCGACCGCGCGTGGGTGGTCGTCACCGAGGTCGACTGGGACTCGACGATCGTGGGCGGCACGGCCGAGGCGGTCGCCGCGGTGTGCGCCGACCCCCGGCTCGAGGCGCTCGAGCTGCCCGCCGACGCGAACCTGCAGTGGAGCGCCGACGAGGTCAACCGATGAGCGCCGCGCCCCAGCGATGGACACCGACGTTCGACGCACGGCCGCTCGTGCAGCCGGTCGACCGGGCAGCCGTCGCCGAGCACACCCGTCGGATGCGCGCCGAGGGCCGGCTACCGTCATCGTCGGCGAACCTCATGT
>JAUHVN010000059.1 GCA_030425055.1 Actinomycetes bacterium
GGGGTTCGTCGCCGCGACGTGGCTGCGCGGCGTCGCGGTCGTACAGGTGCCCACCACGGTGCTCGGCATGGTCGACGCCGCCGTCGGCGGCAAGACCGGCATCAACACCGCCGAGGGGAAGAACCTCGTGGGCGCATTCTGGGCCCCGCGCACGGTGCTGTGCGACCTCGACCTGCTCGATTCGCTGTCGCCCAACGAGCGCGTCGCGGGATTCGCCGAGGTCGTCAAGGCGGGGTTCATCCAGGAGCCCGAGATCCTCGAGCTCATCGAGGCCGACCCCGCGGCGGCGGTCGACCCCCGCAGCGACGCGTTCCGCCGCAGCATCGAGCTCGCGATCGCGATGAAGGCACGCGTCGTGAGCGAAGACCTGCGCGAGTCCGGACTGCGCGAGATCCTCAACTACGGCCACACGCTCGGCCACGCGATCGAGCACGCCGAGCGCTACCGCTGGCGCCACGGCGCCGCGATCTCGGTCGGCATGGTCTACGCCGCCGAGCTCTCGCGCCTCGCCGGGCGGCTGCCGGATGCCGCGGCGCAGCGCCATCGCGACATCCTCGGCGCCCTCGGCCTGCCGATGACCTACCGAGCCGGAGCCTGGCCGCAGCTGCTGGCCACCATGCAGCGCGACAAGAAGAGCCGCGGCGGCATGCTGCGGTTCATCGTGCTCGACGACATCGCGCGTCCCACGGTGCTGCAGGCTCCCGACGAGTCGCTGCTGTTCGCCGCGTACCAGGAGGTCGCCGGCTGAGCGGGCCCCCGGCATCTCATGTGATCCTCGTGATGCCGTCCGCAGCGGTCGCCTGCCAGACTGACACGAGACGGATCGCACGCACGGACGGGGAGCGGCAATGAGCACGACGGCATCGAGCGCGCCGGCGAAGGCCGCGGGCATCCTCTCGACCCTCATCCTCGTCGCCGCCGTCGCGAATCTCCCTCTCGCGGTCGCGAACGTCGCTCTGCCCGACATCGGGATCGCGTTCGACGCGACACAGACCCAGCTCGACCTCGTCGCCGTCGGCTATTCGCTGGGGCTCGCGGCATCCGTGCTGTGGTTCGGCGCCGTGGGCGACCGGTACGGACGCAAGATGATGCTCATCATCGGCGTGCTCGTCTCGCTGCCCGCCGGTCTGCTCGCCGCGTTCGCCCCCTCGATCGAGGTGCTGATCGCCGCTCGCATCGTGGGCGGCCTTGCGGCCGGCATGGCGTATCCGACCACCCTCGCTCTCATCACCGCCCTGTGGTCGGGCGCAGGGCGCACCAAGGCGATCGCCCTGTGGTCGGCGGTCGGCGGCGCGATCTCGGCCCTGGGTCCGCTCATCTCGGGTCTGCTCCTGGAGTCGTTCGACTGGGGCTCGGTGTTCCTGGTGACGATCCCGCTCATCGTCCTCGCGATCCCACTCGTGATCTTCCTCGTGCCCAGCCACGTCAACGAGTCGACCGACAGCGTCGACAACCTCGGCGGGCTGCTGTCGGCGGTCATGGTCGGCGGGCTCATCCTCGCGATCAACTTCGCCGCCGTGCCCGGCCGGGGCATGCTCGTGCTCGGGCTCTCACTGGTCGGAGTCGCCGCGCTCGTCGGATTCGTCATCCGGCAACGTCGCGCCGGCAACCCGCTGTACGACCTCGCGATCGCCGCGCGGCGCATCTTCTGGGTCGCCGCCTGCGCCGGCATCATCGTCTTCGGCGCGCTGATGGGCGCGATGTTCATCGGTCAGCAGTACCTGCAGAACGTGCTCGGGTACTCCACCGTCGAGTCCGGTTTCGCGATCCTGCCCGCCGCAGTGCTCATGGTGATCGCAGCGCCCATTTCTGCTCGCCTCGTCGAAGCCCGCGGAGCCCGGTTCACGCTCCTCCTGGGGTACGCCGCCGTCATGCTGGGCTTCCTCACGATGCTGTTCCTCTGGCAGGAGAACGCCCCCTACTGGGTCGTCGGGCTCGGCTATGCCTTCGTCGGCGCCGGCGTGGGACTCGCGGGCACACCGGCGTCCCGCTCGCTCACCGGCGCCGTGCCGGTGCGGCGGGCCGGCATGGCCTCGGGCACCGCCGACCTGCAGCGCGACCTCGGCGGCGCCATCATGCAGTCGATCCTCGGGGCCCTCCTCACCGCGGGCTACGCGGCCTCGGTGAACAAGCTCATCGCGGGTTCGCCCGACGCCGACCAGATCACGTCGTCGGTGCAGAGCCAGCTCGCCCAGTCGTTCGCGAGCGCGGAGAACATCGCCCAGCAGTACCCGCAGTACGCCGATGCGATCGTGAAGGCCGCGAAGGAGTCGTTCGAGCAGGGACAGACGTGGGCGTACCTCTCCGGGCTCATCGCGGTCGTCCTCGGCGCGGCACTGGTGGCGTGGATGTTCCCCGGTGCGGCCCGCGAGCGCGAACTCCTCGAGGAGTACCACCGCGAGGATGCCGCCAGGGCCGCGGACGGAGACCGAGGGTGAGCGCAGCGCATCGGCTCCTGCTCGTCAACGGACCGAACCTGAACCTGCTCGGCACACGCGAGCCCGACGTGTACGGAACGGCGACGCTCGCCGACGTCGAGACGATCGCGACGGATGCCGCCGCAGCGCGCGGCTTCACCGTGCGGGCCGTGCAGAGCAACCACGAAGGCGTGCTGATCGATGCGATCCATGCCGCCCGCGAGGACTGCGCGGGCATCGTCATCAACCCCGGTGGGCTCACCCACACCTCTGTGGTGCTGCGCGACGCGCTCTCGGGCGTCGCTCTTCCGGTGGCCGAAGTGCACATCTCGGACGTGCGGGCCCGCGAGCCGTTCCGCCATCATTCGTACGTCGCCGACGTCGCCGCCGTGCACGTGATCGGCGAGGGCGTCGACGGCTACGCGACGGCGGTCACGCGTCTCATCGACGTCATCACGGGGCACAGCGACGGCTGACGACCGGGGCACGAAGCGCGGCATCCCGTAGAATAGCTGGTCGGCCGTCGAGCCGCACCGGCGCCGGCCCCTTCCGACCCCTCACGAACGGACCCTCTTCACCCATGGCATCCACCGCAGACATCAAGAACGGCGTCGTCCTCAACATCGACGGGCAGCTCTGGAGCGTCGTGGAGTTCCAGCACGTCAAGCCCGGCAAGGGCGGCGCGTTCGTGCGCACGAAGCTCAAGAACGTCGTGACGGGCAAGGTCGTCGACAAGACCTACAACGCCGGCGCCAAGATCGAGACCGAGAACGTCGATCGCCGCGACTTCACGTACCTGTACAACGACGGCGAGAGCTTCGTGTTCATGGACATGAGCGACTACGACCAGATCAACGTCCCGGCCGCCACCGTCGGCGACGCCGCGAACTTCCTGCTCGAGAACCAGCAGGTCACGATCGCACTCAACAACGGCAACCCGCTGTACCTCGACCTCCCCGCGTCCGTCGTGCTCGAGATCACCTACACCGAGCCGGGTCTGCAGGGCGATCGTTCATCGGCCGGCACCAAGGCGGCGACGGTCGAGACCGGCTACGAGATCCAGGTTCCGCTGTTCCTCGAGACCGGCACCAAGGTGAAGGTGGACACCCGTACGGGCGACTACCTCGGTCGCGTCAACTGACCGCGGCACGTCACCGTCGATGAGTGCACGCACGAAAGCGCGCAAGCGCGCGCTGGACATCCTGTTCCAGGCGGACGTCCGAGGTCAGGAACCGGCCGTGATCCTCGCCGCCGAAGCGGCGCGCGCCGCCAGCGAGCCCGCTCGCGAGGCTTCCTGGCTGTACGCGCGCGAGATCGTCGACGGCGTGATCGACAACACCGACGCGATCGACGAGCAGATCACGACCTTCTCGAAGGACTGGTCGCTCGCACGCATGCCCGCGGTCGACCGCGCGGTGCTGCGGCTCGCGGTGTGGGAGATCCTCTACAACCCGGACGTGCCCTCGGCGGTCGCGATCGACGAGGCGGTCGAACTCGCCAAGGAGCTGTCGACCGACGACTCCGGCGCGTTCGTCCACGGCATCCTCGCGCGCATCGCCCGCGCCTCCTGAGGGCCGCGCCCGGGCGTCGCAGGCATCCGGGAGGATGGATGCCGTGACCTCGCCCCGCTCCGATCCCTCGCGACCGGAGCATGATGCGTGGCGTCGCGTTCTCGGCCCGACGGCGGATGCGACGGCGGCCGACGCCACCCCGTTGGCGCTGGGGGTCGAACTGCGCCAGCGCGTGCGCAGCGGCGACTCGTCGTGGTCGCCGATGCGCATCGAGACTGCGACCGCGCGGGGACTCCACCGCTTCGGCGCCGACGTGCTCGTCGGGTTGCGTCCGCTCGAGCGCAGCCCGCGGACGGGCGGCTGGATCAAGGGCGACGTCTCGTGGGAGACGCTGCGGCGCCCGACGGATCGGCATGACGGGCGCCAGGCACGCTGGTTCGCCGAGCTGTTCAGCATCGCGCGAGACATGCGCACGTTCGGCACCTTCACCGACGTCTCGGAGTGGCTGACGCTCGACGAGGTCGAGTCGAGCCTGCTGTGGGCCCACCTCGCGCGCGCCGAGTCCAACGGCATCCCGCTGACGTCGACCAAGCGCACGCAGTCGGTCGTGCTCGCCGCATCGGCAACGGTCGCACTCCGCGTCGATGCGCGCGAGGGGGCGGTGCGCGTGAGCACCAGAGTCGAGATCGACGACAGGCCGGCCGACGCCGCGACCGTCAGGCCGATCGGCGCCACCGGCGTCTACCGCTTCGCGGTGCGCGGCGATCGCATCGCCCTGACCCTCGCACCGGTCACGCTGCCGCCTCCGCTGACGAGTCTGCTCGGCCGGCCCGAGGGCGTGACCGTTCCCGAGGAAGACGCCGACGAGTTCGTCGGGACGCACCTGCCGCGGATCGCGCGAACCGCCGTCGTCGAGGCGCCCGGGTTCGACGTTCCGCCGACGGAGCGTCCGGTCGCCGTCGCGCACGTCGAGTTCCGGCCGGGCCACCGGATCGCGTGGACCCTCACGTGGCGCTACGGACCGGACGATCACCAGTGGTCGTCGCCACGCCCCGACGACGCCGCCGATCGCGATGTCGTCGCCGAGACCGAGATCGGCCGGCGCCTCCGCGACGTGTGGGAGCGGGCCGCACCGGTCGACTTCGCGGCGAGCGGCACGGCCGGCGGCGTCGATGCGGGCGAGTTCGCGACGACGCTGCTGCCGCGCCTCGAAGCCGAGCGCGACGTGGTCGTGCAGATCAGCGGCACGCGGCCGGCCTACCGCGAGCTGGCGGGGGACCCGCGCATCGCGGTGTCGACCGTCGAGTCGGACGACCACGACTGGTTCGAACTCGGCGTCGTCGTGACCATCGACGGACGCAGCATCCCGTTCGCTCCGCTGTTCACGGCGCTCACGCTCGGGCGGCGCAAGCTGATGCTCAGCGACGGCGCGTACTTCTCGCTCGCGCATCCCTCGCTGCAGCGACTGAAGGACCTCATCGGCGAGGCCGGCGAGCTGGCGGAGTGGGAGGCTCATCCGCGGATCAACCGGTACCAGACGGATGTGTGGGCCGACTTCGAGGACCTTGCGCACGAGTCGGCTCCCGCCGTCGCGTGGCGTGCCACCGTCGAGGGATTGCGCTCGGCCGAGGCGGTGCCGCAGGCGCCGCCGCCGCGTGGCATCCGTGCGCAGCTGCGGCCGTACCAGAAGGCCGGGTACGACTGGCTGTGCTTCCTGTGGGAGCACCGCCTCGGCGGGATCCTCGCCGACGACATGGGCCTCGGCAAGACGCTGCAGATGCTCGCGCTGGTGGCGCGCACGCGCGACGCGGGGGAGAAGCGCCCCTTCCTCGTCGTGGCCCCCACCTCGGTGCTGTCGACGTGGCGCACCGAAGCGGAGCGGTTCGCGCCGAGCCTGCGCGTCGCGGTGGTCGACGCGACGCGGACCAAGCGTCGCGGATCGGTCGCGGATGCCGCTGCCTCGGCCGACCTCGTGATCACGTCCTACACGCTCCTGCGCCTCGACGAGGCGGGATTCGGGGCGGTGGAGTGGGCGGGCCTCGTCCTCGACGAAGCCCAGTTCGTCAAGAACAGCACGACGCGGGCCCACCGCGCGGCGAAGGCGCTGCGCGCCGACGTCGTCTTCGCCGTCACGGGCACACCGCTCGAGAACAGCCTGGACGAGCTGTGGGCGCTGCTGTCGCTGACGGCACCCGGGCTGTTCCCGTCGGCGCGACGGTTCCGCGAGGAGTACGTGGGTCCGATCGAGAGGGGCAAAGTGCCCGAGAACCAGGAGGGGTCGCGCTTCCGCGCCGACAGACTCGCGCGTCTGCGCCGCCGCATCCGTCCGCTGGTCCTGCGCCGCACGAAGGAGGACGTCGCTCCCGAGCTGCCGCCGAAGCAGGAGCAGCAGGTCGCCGTCGAACTGGGCGCCGCGCACCGCGCACGCTACGACGCGGTGCTGCAGCGCGAGCGTCAGAAGGTGCTGGGTCTGCTCGACGACCTCGATCGGAACCGGTTCATCGTGTTCCGCTCGCTCACGCTGCTGCGGCTCCTCAGCCTCGCGCCCGAACTCGTCGACCCCGCGGATGCCGCGATCGAGCCCAGCAAGCTGACCGCGCTGTTCGAGAGACTCGACGAAGCCGTCGCCGAGGGCCATCGCGTGCTCGTCTTCAGCCAGTTCACGTCGTTCCTCGGCCTCGTCTCGACGCGACTCGACGACCGCGGCGTGCGGTATGCGTACCTGGACGGCTCGACGCGGGACCGCGACGCGGCGATCGCCTCGTTCCGCACAGGTGACGCCCCGGTGTTCCTCATCAGCCTCAAGGCGGGCGGCTTCGGCCTGACCCTCACCGAGGCCGACTACGTCTTCCTCCTCGACCCGTGGTGGAACCCGGCGGCCGAGGAGCAGGCGATCGACCGCACTCACCGGATCGGCCAGGAGCGCACCGTCATGGTCTATCGGCTCATCGCGGCCGGCACGATCGAAGAGAAGGTCATGGCGCTCCAGCAGCGTAAGGCCAGGCTGTTCCGGTCGGTGATGGACGACGACGCGCTGTTCGGCCAGGCGCTGTCCGCGGACGACATCCGCGGGCTGTTCGAGGACTGAGCGCACTCGCGCCTAGACTCGAAGCCGGAGGAAGACGCATGCGCATCACGGGCCTCGGCCACGCCGGAATGTTCATCGAGACGGCGGGCGGCAGCATCCTGTGCGACCCGGTCATCGGGCCGACGTTCTTCGGATCGTGGTTCCCGTTCCCCGACAACCGGGCGCTGGACTGGGAGCGCTATGGCAAGGCCGACTTCCTGTACGTGTCGCACCGGCACCGCGACCACTTCGATCCGGCGCTGATGGAGCGCGTGGTGCGCAAGGACATCCGCGTGCTGCTGCCGGAGTACCCCACGGACGACCTCGAGCAGGATCTGCGGAAGCTCGGCTACGACAACATCATCTACACCGAGGCCGGCGTGCCGCTCGACTTCGGCGACCTGAAGCTCATGGTCGCGCCGCTGCGCGCGCCCAGCGACGGCCCGATCGGCGACTCGTCGCTGTCGGTCGACGACGGCACGGCGAGCATCCTGAACCAGAACGACTCGCACCCGCTCGATCTCGAGAAGCTCATGTCGTTCTCGAAGCCCGAGGCGTACTTCACGCAGGTGTCGGGCGCGATCTGGTGGCCGATGGTCTACGACCTGCCGCAGGACTCCAAGCAGAACTTCGCGAAGCTCAAGCGCGACGCGCAGAACAAGCGCGCGATGTACTACATCGAGAAGGTCGACGCCGAGCACGTGTTCCCGATGGCGGGGCCGCCGATGTTCCTGCGCGACGAGCTGTTCCGCTACAACGGCACCGGACTCGAGGGCGACTCGATCTTCACCGACCAGCGCGAGTTCCTCGCCCACATGGCCGTCGAGCGGCCCGCGCAGCAGGGCCACCTGTTCCTGCCGGGAACGGTCGTCGACATCGCCGGCGGCGAGGTGACGGTCACGCAGACGCTGTACACGGATGCCGAGATCGACCGCATCTTCGGCGACAAGTGGTCGTACCTCGCCGAGCAGCGCGACAGCCGTCAGGGCGAGATCGCCGCCGAAGAGGCCCGTCGCGCGCCGGTCTTGCCGCCGGAGGAGATGCTCGCCGCGATCAAGGAGTGGTGGGAGCCGCTGCTGCGCCGCGCGCGCACGATCCGCAACGGCGTCGGCGGCAATGTGCGGTTCCGCATCGGCGAGCTGGACATGGTGGTCGACTTCCCCAAGGCCAAGGTGCGCGAGTACGCGGGGGAGGAGTGCATCTACTGGTACACGATCCCCGCCGACCTCGTCTCGACCAACATCGCCGACCACGAGATCGACTGGTCGAACTCGATCTTCCTGTCGATGCAGTTCGAGGTCGGCCGCAGCGGCAAGTTCAACGAGTTCCTCACCACCTTCCTGAAGTGCCTCTCGCGCGACCGCATCGAGTACGTCGAGAACTGGTACGCCGAGCAGACCGACCAGACCGAGGACGCGCGCCTGGGCGACTGGGTCGTGCAGCGCCGCTGCCCGCACCTGCGGGCCGACCTCACCAAGACCGGCAGGATCGAAGACGGCGTGCTCACCTGCTCGCTGCACGACTGGAGCTGGGATCTCGCGAGCGGCAAGTGCCTCACCTCGCAGGGGCACCCCATCCGCGCCACAGCCGCCGAGCCGGCACCCGCGCACTGACCCGCCGACGCTGAGACTGCATCCGCGCGCCGAGACTGCGGCGGACGCCGGATGTCTCGGCCGACGGATGCAGTCTCAGCGTTCTGGATGCTGTCGACGTCGGCGCGGAACGGTAGGGTGGAGGCAGCACAGCAACCTTTAACCCCGTCCCGTGAGGCGGAGAAGGGAGCGGCGGATGAGCACGCGCACGGGTTCAGCCCGGACCGTCATGTCCGAAGCCGACATCAGCCGGGCACTGACTCGGATCTCGCACGAGATCCTCGAGTCCAACAAGGGCCCCGACGGACTGGTCGTCCTCGGCATCCCCACGCGCGGCGTCGCACTCGCGCAGCGCATCGCACGGCTGCTCGAGCAGTTCGGCGGCGCGCCGGTGCCGAGCGGGGCCCTCGACGTGACGATGTACCGCGACGATCTGCATCGCAATCCCACGCGCACGCCGCAGCCGACGCAGATCCCGCCCGCCGGCATCGACGGCAAGGTCGTCGTGCTCGTCGACGACGTGCTCTTCTCGGGCCGCAGCATCCGCGCCGCCCTCGACGCGCTGCAGGACGTCGGGCGTCCGGCCGCGGTGCGGCTCGCGATCCTCGTCGACCGTGGGCACCGCGAACTGCCGATCCGCCCCGACTTCGTCGGCAAGAACCTGCCGAGCTCACGTGACGAGCGCGTCAATGTGCGCCTGACCGAGGTCGACGCCACCGAGGAGGTGACGATCGAGGCATGAGGCACCTGCTCGACACCCGCACGCTGGCACGACAGGACGCCCTGCGCATCCTCGACGTCGCCGAGGACATGGCCGACACGCAGAGCCGCGAGGTCAAGAAGCTTCCCGCGCTGCGCGGCAAGACGGTCGTCAACCTGTTCTTCGAGGACTCCACCCGCACCCGCATCTCGTTCGAGGCTGCGGCCAAGCGCCTCTCGGCCGACGTGATCAACTTCTCGGCGAAGGGCTCGAGCGTCTCGAAGGGCGAATCGCTGCAGGACACGGCGCAGACCCTTCAGGCGATGGGCGCGGACGCGGTGGTCATCCGCCACGGTGCCTCGGGTGCACCGCGCACGCTCGCCACGAGCGGCTGGATCTCGGCCGGAGTGGTCAACGCCGGCGACGGCACCCACGAGCACCCGACGCAGGCCCTGCTCGACGCGTACACGATCCGCAAGCGCACGTTCGGCGACGACAGCCGGGGGCGTGACCTCGCGGGCCTCCGGGTGGCGATCGTCGGCGACATCCTGCACTCGCGCGTCGCTCGCTCCAACGTGTGGCTGCTGCACACCCTCGGGGCGCAGGTCACCCTCGTCGCGCCGCCCACGCTCGTGCCGCAGGACGTCTCGAACTGGCCCGCGACGGTCACGTACGACCTCGATGAGGCGATCGCGGCGGATCCGCACGCTCTGATGATGCTGCGCATCCAACTCGAACGGATGAACGCGGCGTATTTCCCGACTGAACGGGAGTATTCCCGCCGCTGGGGACTGGATGCACGGCGCTTGGCGGCGCTGAGCGCGGATAGCATGGTCATGCACCCCGGCCCGATGAACCGCGGCTTGGAGATCTCCGCGGAAGCGGCCGACTCCGCCCGCTCGACGGTCTTGGACCAGGTGGCCAACGGCGTCTCGGTGCGGATGGCGGCGCTGTATCTGCTGCTGGCCGGGTCCGGGCCGGATGCCGCGCAGAACGTGACCGAGGAGGACGCCCGATGACCGCCACCCTGCTCATCCGCGGACCCCGGCTCGAAGGCGGCACCGCAGCGGACATCCTCGTCGAGGACGGTCTGATCGTCGACGTCGGAACCGGCCTCGATCGCGCCGGTGCGACGGTCATCGACGCCGACGGCCTCGTCGCGCTGCCGGGTCTCGTCGATCTGCACACCCACCTGCGGGAGCCGGGGTTCGAGGCATCCGAGACCGTGCTCACCGGATCCCGCGCCGCCGCCGCAGGCGGGTACACGACGGTGTTCGCGATGCCGAACACCTCACCCGTCGCCGACTCGGCGGGAGTCGTCGAGCAGGTGCTCGCGCTCGGCGAGCACGCCGGCTACGTGACCGTGCAGCCCATCGGGGCCGTCACGGTCGGGCAGAAGGGCGAACGGCTCGCCGAACTCGGTGCGATGGCAGAATCGCGCGCCAGGGTCCGCGTCTTCAGCGACGACGGCTTCTGCGTGTGGGATCCGCTGATCATGCGACGGGCTCTCGAGTACGTGAAGGCGTTCGACGGTGTCGTCGCGCAGCACGCGCAGGACCCCCGGCTCACCGAGGGCGCCCAGCTGAACGAGGGCGCCGTCTCGGCCGAACTCGGACTCACGGGCTGGCCGGCGGTCGCCGAGGAGTCGATCATCGCGCGCGACGTGCTGCTGGCGGAGCACGTCGGCTCGCGACTGCACGTATGCCACCTCTCGACGGCCGGGTCGGTCGACATCATCCGCTGGGCGAAGCGCCGCGGCGTGAACGTGACCGCCGAGGTCACGCCCCATCACCTGCTGCTGACCGACGAGCTCGCCCGAGGCTACGACGCGCGGTTCAAGGTCAACCCGCCGCTGCGTCGCGCCGAGGACGTGCAGGCGGTGCGCGAAGGGCTCGCCGACGGCACGATCGACATCGTCGCCACCGACCACGCCCCGCATCCCGCCGAGGCGAAGGCGTGCGAGTGGGCGGCGGCCGCCAACGGCATGGTGGGACTCGAGAGCGCACTGCGCGTCGTACAGCAGGCGATGGTCGACACCGGGATGCTGACGTGGGCCGACGTCGCGCGCGTGATGTCGCGCGAGCCCGCCCGCATCGGACGCCTCGACGGCCACGGCACGCCGCTCACGGCCGGACAGCCGGCCTCTTTCACGCTCTACGACCCCGCCCCCGTGCGCACGTTCGCCGTCGGCGACCTGCGCGGCCGCAGCGCGAACTCGCCCTACCTCGGCCGGGAGCTGCCCGGCGAGGTGCGCTGGACGGTCCATCGCGGCG
>JAUHVN010000060.1 GCA_030425055.1 Actinomycetes bacterium
GCCGCTCTCAGCGGACTCGTGGCGGGCGATTCGTCGTGGCGGCGGGCGCTACAGTTCCGCGTGCAGCTGCCACACGCGATCGGCGGCTTCGCTCCACGAGAACGTGCGTCCGCGGTCGGCGGCGAGCACGGCGAGGCGCTCGGCGGCCTCGGTCGACGCGAGTCCGTCGGCGAGCGCCGAGGCCATGCCGTCGACGACGGACGCCTCGTCGCGGCCGGCGACGAGCACGCCGCCGTCGACGATCAGCTCGCCGTTGACGGCGGTGTCGACGGCGATCGTCGGCACTCCGAGCGTCAGCGCCTCGACGATGCGCCAGGGGAAGGCGGTGCGGACCGCGGGCGCGAGGAAGGCGAGTGCGGCGCCGTACACGGCGGCTCGATCGGGCGCGTCGAGCGCGCCCCGCACGTGGACCCGGCGCTCCGGGATGCCGGCCGCGGCTGCGAGCTCGGCGATCGCCGGCTCGTGCCCCTCCTCGACGTCGATGACGACGACCGGCACGTCGGCACCGCCCGCCGCGATCGCCCCGAAACCCGCGCTGAGGCGATCGGCGGGCATGGGTCCCCCGGCGAGCATCAGGAAGCCCTCGGGAAGACCGAGGTCGCGCCGCCGGCCGATCTCGTCCGTGGGCACCGAGTATCCGATCGGGGCGGCGCCGGCGATGACCCGGATGCGCCCCGAGAGCTTCGCGCGCTCGGCGAGGCGCTCCGCGATCGCGTGAGCGGGCACGACGATCGCGTCCGCGTGCTTGGCGGCGCGCTTGAGCATGGCCTTGTGCCAGGCCACGACGCTCCGCGGCAGCTCGTCCGGTGACTCCCACGGCCGCAGGTCCCAGATCGTCACCACGGTCTGATCGTTGTCGTGCACGCGGTCGTGCCGCACCAGCGGAGCGAAGAGCGTGGGCGAGTGGATCATGCCTCCCCCGATGCCGGTGCCGACGCCGAGCTGCAGCGCCGTCGCGAGCTCGCGCCGGGGAAGCGCCGTGCGTCGCACGCCGGCCAGACCCGCGATCCCGAGGTCGGCTGGTCCGCCTGCGGGCACGATCGCCTCGACCTCGCACGCGGTCGGGGCACCGGCGATCAGAGCGCGGGCGAGCTGGTCGGACGCCTCGGCGAGCGCGGGCTCGGTCGGCGTGACCAGCTGGTCGAGCATCACGCGCAGGATGGCAGTCATGTCGTGGGCCTCATCGCCTGTCCGGGGTCAGCCCTTGGGCTCGGCGGTCGGGGTGGGCGGATGCAGCGCCGCCTGCACCAGCTCGCGGATGTAGGCGTAGTCGGGGTCGTCCTCCTCGATGCCGCCCTCGGGAGTCAGCTCGATCGTCGAGACCGGCTCCTCCTGCGCCTTGATCGCGAGGTCGGCGAGGAACGGGATGAACGACTGCGGCAGATCGGTCTCGACGATGTCGGCGCCGGCGGCGGCGACGTCCTGGAATCTGCCCAGCACCGTCTGGGGCGTGAACTGCGCGAGGATCGCCTGCTGCAGCTGGCGCTGCCGCTTCATGCGGTCGAAGTCGTCGGTGGTGTACCGGGACCGCGCGTACCACTGCGCCGTGTCGCCGTCCATGTGCTGCGCGCCCGGCTCGATCCAGCCGATGGCCCATTCCTCGGCGGGCTGTCCGTCGTACGACGGTCCGCCACCCTTGGGCAGGCGCTCCTCGACCGTGATGTCGACGCCGCCGAGCGCGTCGATGAGCGACGCGAAGCCGTGCATGTCGATGAAGACGTAGTACGGGATCTCGATGCCGAGGATCCCCTCGGCGGCGTCCTTGGTGGCCTCGACGCCCGGCGAGGAGCCCTGGGCGCGGGCATCCGGGTACAGCAGATCGCCGTCCTGGCAGACCTCGACCTCGGTGCGCAGCTGGTTGATGCCGCTCCCCCAGCCGCAGGTCGCGTCGGCGTGCCCCTGATGACCGTCGGGGTAGCGATCGAGCATCGGTCCCTCGGCGAACGGGAAGTGCGGGATGTCGCGGGGGATACCGGTGATCGTCGTCGCTCCGGTCGTCGCGTTCACAGAGACGACCGAGATCGAGTCGAACCGCATCGAGTCGCGGCCTTCGCCGCTGTCGGCGCCGAGCAGCAGGATGTTGTAGTACCCGTCGGACGGTTCGACGGGCGGGCCGCTCGCCCCGAAGATGACGCCGAGCGTGTCGCGCGCCGTGCCCGCGACCATCGCGCCGTACGCGGCGGCGCCGCCCGAGACGACCAGCAGCGCCACCGCGAGCAGCGCGATGCCGAAGCGCGCGAACGGGCCCGTGCGCACGAGGCGCACCAGGCGCAGCGTATCGATCGTGAGCACGACCCAGAGCACCGCATAGGCGACGAGCAGGACCTGCACGGCGGTGAGCGCGAACCAGTTCGTGGCGATCGCGATGAACACCGTCTGCCACAGCATCGCCGTGAGCACGGCGAGGATCAGGAGCACCCACATCGCGAGCGTCGCGCCGAGGCCGAACCTGCCGAGGCGCCGGTTGCCGGCGAGCACCTGCGCCGAACCGGGCAGCAGGAAGTTCATGACGACGAGCCACCAGCCCCGGCGGGTCATCATCTCGGGCGAGCGCGCATCGGGATGCCGCAGCGGACGCTCCTCGACGAGCTGCCGCGGTACGGGCGCCGCCGTCGGCCGCGGCGGCGAGGCGACGCTCACAGCGAGTCCTTCAGCCGCCGGTTCTTCTCCTCGACCTGCGCCTCGAGGGCGCGGGCGTACTCCTCGACGCGGTCGCCGAGAGCGGCATCCGTCGTCCCGAGGATGCGGGCAGCCAGGATGCCGGCGTTCTTGGCCCCTCCGATCGACACGGTGGCCACGGGGATCCCCGCGGGCATCTGGACGATGCTCAGCAGCGAATCCATGCCGTCGAGGGTGGCCAGCGGCACGGGCACGCCGATGACGGGGAGCGCGGTCAGCGACGCGAGCATTCCGGGCAGGTGGGCGGCGCCGCCCGCTCCGGCGATGATCACGCGGATGCCGCGGGCCCGCGCCTCGCGCCCGTACTGCACGAGCTTGTCGGGCGTGCGGTGCGCCGAGACGACCTCGACCTCGTGCGGCACGCCGAAGTCGGTGAGCGCCTGCGAGGCGTCGCTCATGACGCGCCAGTCGGAGTCGGAGCCCATGACGACGCCGACCAAGGGCGCGTCGGAGGAGTGCAGCGGCCGGGTCACCCGTCCAGGCTAGGCCGCGACCCTGCGAGTTGCCCGCAACGGCACGCGCCCGCCGCCCACCGCCGCGTCGGCGTCAGGCGAAGTGCGACGCCGCGGCGCGGGCCTCGTAGGCGACGTCGTCGAGGTCGAAGCCCGAGACGTTGACGTGGCCGACCTTGCGACCCGGGCGGGACGCCTTGCCGTACGTGTGCACCTTCGCGCTCGGATGCTCGGCCATGACCGCCGCGAAGCGTCCATCGATGTCGCCGTCGGCGGGCCCGCCGAGGATGTTGACCATCACGGTCCACGGCGCCACCGGCTCGGCGGCCCCCAGCGGAAGGTCGAGCACCGCGCGCAGGTGCTGCTCGAACTGCCCGGTCACCGCGCCCTCCTGCGACCAGTGGCCGCTGTTGTGCGGGCGCATGGCGAGCTCGTTGACGAGCAGGCGCTCGTCTGTCGTCTCGAACAGCTCGACCGCGAGCATCCCCGTCACGTCGAGACCCTCGGCGATCGTGGTGCCGATGGAGGCCGCCACTTCGGTCAGACGGTCTGCGCCGTGCGGCGCGGGCGCGATCACCTCGGCGCACACCCCGTCGCGCTGCACGGTCTCGACGACCGGATACGCGCGCATCTGCCCGGACGGCCGGCGCGCGACCTGCTGGGCGAGCTCGCGCGAGAAGTCGACGAGCTCCTCGACGAGCAGCGGTTCGCCCGCGGCCGCCTCGAACCAGTCGGCGGCCTCGTCGGCTGCGCGCACGACGCGCACACCCTTGCCGTCGTAGCCGCCGCGCGGCGTCTTGACGACGGCGCGGCCGCCGTGCGCGGCGAGGAAGGCGCCGAGGTCGTCGGGCCCGGTCACGGCCGCCCAGTCGGGCTGCGGCATCCCGAGCTCGGCGAGCCGTGCGCGCATCGCGAGCTTGTCCTGCGCGAAGCGCAGCGGCCCGGGGCCGGGGCGCACCGGGATGCCGGCGTCGACGACGGCGGCGAGGACGTCCTGCGGCACGTGCTCGTGGTCGAACGTCAGCACGTCGACATCGCGCGCGAACGCCACGACGGTCTCAGCGTCGCGGTAGTCGCCGACGGCGGTCGCGGCGAGCGAGGCGGCCATGCCCTCGGCCTCGGCGAGCACGCGCAGCTCGACGCCGAGCTCGACCGCGGGCGCGATCATCATCCGGGCGAGCTGCCCACCGCCGACCACTCCCACACGCAGCGCCATGCCGCTCCTTCCGTCCGCTCTCCATCATCCCCCACCGGCACGCCGTCGCATTGCCGGGAGGGCGGGTCAGGGAGCAGGGGGTGCGGGCGGCAGCGGCTGACCGTCGCGGTGGGCGAGGATCTGGTTGACCTCGACCTGGTCGACGAGCGCCTCGTACACCAGCTCGACGCTCGGCACGTTCGCGAGACGCATGGCCGGATCGACTCCGTTCGAGAGCACGAGGGTGCCCGCGCCCCACATCCGCTGCACGAGGCCGCGCCGCACCTGGATCGTGTACCCGCGCACGTGGGCGAGCTCGCGCCGCCGGGCGGAGAAGATCCCGCGGCGCTCGATCACCCGGCGCGTCGTGATCGTGTACACGTGCGACCACCACGCCAGGAACGGCAGGAGAACCAGCAGGAAGACCAGCACCGCGGCGACCGTGAGGAGCATCCAGTTCTCGAAGGGCTCGGGCAGGTTGCCGTAGAGGTACCCGCATGCACCGGCGACGGCGATCAGCACCAGCGCGCACCAGAACAGCCTCCGCGCGTGCCCGCGGAACCGCGCCACGCGCAGCTCGGGCGGCGCAGGCGAGCCCGGAGCCGGCATGAGCGGCCGGCTCGCGAACGGCTGAGGCTGGGTCATGCCTCCATTGTGTCGGTCGTCCCCCCGCTCGACCGCGCCGAAACGCGGGTCGCGTCGGCCCGCACCGCACGATCGCCGCGGTCGAATTCCGGAGACCGGTTCAGCGCACGTGCACCACGTCGCCGGCCGACACCGCGGATGCCGCACTGTCGGGTGCGACCACGACGAGGCGGCCGTCGCCGTCGAGCCGGTCGGCGCGGCCCTCGAGCACGGCGCCTCCGGGAAGAGCGACCCGCACGTCGCGCCCGAGCGTCGCGCACACCGCCTCGACCTCGCCTGCGAGCCCGGCTGCGACGGCGTCGCCGCGCGCCGCTGCGAGTGCCGCGACGCGCTCGCCGAGCCCCGCGACGAAGTCGGCGAGCATGCGGTCGTCGTCGGCCTCGAGGTCGACGGCTGCGAACGACACCGCGGTGTCGACCGGCAGGTCGGCGGAGGTCATCCGCGTGTTCACGCCGACGCCCACGACGATCATGTCGGGATCGTCGGCGACGGCCTCGCACAGGATGCCGCTGATCTTGCGGTCGTCCACCAGCACGTCGTTCGGCCACTTCAGCGCCGCGGTGCGCCCGGAACCGCGCAGCTGCCCGGCGATCGCACGGGTCATCGCCGCCCCTGCGGCCAGCGGAATCCAGCCGCGGGCGCTCGGCGGCACCTCGGGGACGCGTACGACGACCGAGATCGCGAGGGCGGTGCCGGCCGGCGTCGTCCAGCTGCGGTCGAGCCGACCGCGCCCGGCGCGCTGGTCGTCGGTCAGCAGCAGCGACAGGTGCGGCCACCCGACCGGGTCGCCCGAGGCGAGGCCCATCACGTCGGCGTTTGTCGAGTCGGTGGTCGCGACCACCTGCACCCGCGGGCTCACGGCGGCCAGACGCGGATAGCCTTCGTCGGGGATCGGCATGGTGCTCACCCTACGCCCCGCGCCGGTCGACAGCGGATGCCGCAGGGCGTTGTGCGAACCCTCCAACGCTGTCGGATGCCGCGCAGATAGGCTGGGAGCCGTGACCGACCAGCCCGACCTGCACACCACCGCCGGCAAGATCGCCGACCTGCGCGCCCGCTTCCAGGAAGCGGTCGTCGACGCCGAGAAGACCGCGCAGGACAAGCAGCACGCGAAGGGCAAGCTCACCGCGCGCGAACGCATCGAGCTGCTGGTCGACCCCGGTTCCTTCGTCGAGTTCGACGAGTACGTCCGCCACCGCACGACGGCCTTCGGCATGGACCGTTCCCGCCCCTACGGCGACTCGGTCGTGACCGGCCTCGGCACGATCCACGGTCGCACGACGGCGGTCTACGCACAGGACTTCTCCACGTTCGGCGGCTCGCTCGGCGAGGTCGCCGGCGAGAAGATCATCAAGATCATGGAGTTCGCCATGCGCAGCGGAGTGCCGATCGTCGGCATCCTCGACTCGGGCGGCGCGCGCATCCAGGAGGGCGTGGTCGCCCTCGGCAAGTACGGCGAGATCTTCCGCCTGAACACCGCGGCCTCCGGGGTCATCCCGCAGATCTCGATCATCATGGGCCCCGCCGCCGGTGGAGCGGTCTACTCCCCCGCCCTCACCGACTTCGTGGTGATGGTCGACAAGACGAGCCAGATGTTCGTCACCGGCCCCGACGTGATCAAGACCGTGACCGGCGAAGACGTCGGCATGGAGGAGCTCGGCGGCGCCCACACCCACAACACGCGCTCAGGCGTCGCCCACTACCTCGCCGAGGACGAGGACGACGCGATCGACTACGTGCGCACCCTCCTCGGCTTCCTCCCCGACAACAACATGTCGGAGCTGCCGGTCTACGAGACCGAGTTCGAGTTCGAGACGACCGATGCCGACCGCGTGCTGAACGCGATCATCCCCGACTCGCCGAACCAGCCGTACGACATGCACGAGGTCATCCGCCACATCGTCGACGCGGAGGACTTCCTCGAGGTGCAGCCGCTGTTCGCGCCGAACATCGTGATCGGCTTCGGCCGCGTCGAGGGCCGCACCGTCGGCATCATCGCCAACCAGCCCTCGCAGATGGCGGGCACCCTCAACATCGAGGCCGGCGAGAAGGCGAGCCGCTTCGTGCGGTTCTGCGACGCGTTCTCGGTGCCGATCGTCACCCTCGTCGACGTCCCCGGCTACCTGCCCGGCACCGACCAGGAGTGGACGGGGGTCATCCGCCGTGGCGCGAAGCTGCTCTACGCCTACGCCGAGGCGACCGTCCCGCTCGTCACCGTCATCCTGCGCAAGGCCTACGGCGGCGCCTACATCGTCATGGGCTCGAAGCAGCTGGGCGCCGACGTCAACCTCGCGTGGCCGACCGCCGAGATCGCGGTGATGGGCGGCCAGGGCGCGGTCAACATCCTCTACCGCGGCGAGATCAAGCGCGCCGAGGAGGCGGGCGAGGACGTCGCGGCGGTGCGCACCCGCCTCGCCAACGAGTACACGTACAACGTGGCATCCCCCTTCCTCGCCGCCGAGCGCGGCGAGCTCGACGGCATCATCGAGCCCGCGGCGACCCGCGTCTCGATCGCCAAGGCCCTGCGGGGCCTGCGCGGCAAGCGGGCGAGCCTGCCGCCCAAGAAGCACGGGAACATCCCGCTGTGACCGACGACGCCTCGAATCTGCGCATCGACGTGCTGCGCGGCGAGCCCACCGATGAGGAGCTCGCCGCCCTCACCGCCGTCGTCAGCGAGGCGTACGCGCAGGAGGCGGCCACGGCCGTCGCCGACGACGCGGCGACCCGCTCGGCGTGGTCGGTGTCGCAGCGTACGCTCCGACACCCCCTGCCGCGCGAGCTCGGTTGGCGGAGCTTTCCCTCCGTTTGAGGCGGGCCTCTTGTCCCCCGAAATACCTACAGACGGGTTCTCGCGGGATCGGAATACTTGAACTGCTGGAACGCTTTCGCGTTCGGCTGACCTGCTCCGATTCGGAGCACAGGTTCGGCCACGTGCGGACGGTTTTCGGGTAACCGCTCCGCTAGGCGAGGGGCGGGCGGCTTCGCCGCCCCTCGCCTCCTCTCACTCCGCTCCCCGCCCCGGGTCCCCTCCCCCACCGGGGCGGGGAGCGAGGCTTTCCTCGACGTCACCGTCGCCCTCGAGCTGGACCTCTTGCCGGCTGTCGGCGGCACGAGGGATCTCGACCCACAGGTCGACGGCATCCTCATCGGACAGGCCGGGGCCCGACGCCGAGCGCCCGACGACTGTCGCGGCGATCCGCTCGTCGGGCGATGTGCGGATGAACAGGCGGGCCGAGCTCGATGCGCGCACCGCATCGGCGAGGTGCGCGCGGATCTCGTCGAGCGAGGCCTGGTCGAGACCGTCCAGCCATCCCTCGTCGAGCACCGTGACCGTCGTCCCGCGGCTGCGCGCTTCGCGCAGCTGCTCACGCACCGCGTCGTCGAGCAGCTTGGGTGCGCGGATCTCGTCGCGCAGCGACCCCTCGGCGATGCGCGCCCTGCGTCGATCCTCGTCGTCGAGCCGACCCCCGCGGGCGACCGTCCGCGTCAGGATCGGACCGGCGACCGCGAGCGCGCGCTGCACCTGCACCCGGCGCTCACGCCGTCGGACGACCTGCGCCGCCTGCCACGCCGAGGCCGCACGCTGCAGCTGTGCGAGGCGCGACGTGTCGCGCGCGGCCCGGTCCGTCGACCGGACCAGCAGCTGGGCTGCCGCCACCCACACGACCGAGCCGACCAGACCGAGCGCCAGCGCGTCGAGCGGCCCCATCCACAGCATCGACGCCACCGCGAGCAGGACGATCCCGATCCACGCGACCCATGGCCGCCGCCGCACCATCACGATCGTCATCAGCGCGCCGATCCCCCCGAGGTACCACGTCGCGAACGAGGCGGTCCGGGCGTCGGGCCCGACGCCGTACGCGATCGCGCTCGGCACGATCGCCGCGCTGGCCAGTGCGAACACGCCGCCCCACGCCGGGAGCACCGTCGGCCCGCGCGGGCTGGGGGTCGGCTCGGCGGCCTCGTCGCCCGCCTCGGCGGGCGGGGTCGGGTTCTCCCAGAAGATGCAGAGCCACGTCGTCGCGAGATAGAGGCCGAGCGTCGCGAACACGACGAGCGGCTGCGGCACGGGCTCGGTCCACCACAGCCCGCGTGCGCCGAGGTAGGCCGTGAAGGCGACCGCGAGGGCGGTCAGCACGTTGCGCACGCTGATCATGCGGCCACCCCCCGCCACGACAACCGCACCACCGTGCCGGCTGCCCCCGAGTCGACCTGGGCGGTGCCGCCGACCGCGGCGACGCGGGCGAAGATCGAGGCGCGGATGCCCAGTCGGTCCTCGGGCACCTCCTCGAGGTCGAACCCGGCGCCCTCGTCGCGCACCTCGATGCGGATGCCGCGCTCGTCGCCGCGCACGACGACGCCGAGCCCCTCGCCCCCCGCGTGCTGAAGCGAGTTCGCGACCGCCTGCATCGCCGCCAGAGCGAGTGCGCGAGCCACCCGGCCGGGGATCGCGGGCGCGTCGTCCGCAGTCCGACGGTCGACGATGACGGTGCCGCCGAGTTCGGCGACACCGGATTCGATCTGGTCGGCGATCCAGCCGCCGTCGCGCGGCTCGTCCGAGCCCTCGGTCGCGTCCTTCTCGGTGTTCGCGAGACGTGTGAGAGCCTCGCGGGCCATCGCGACGGCGAGCGTGCGCTCGCGCTCGGTATGGGCACGCTCCGCGGCGATGAGCGCGGCGAGCACGCTGTCGTGCATGAGTGCCGCGACGGCGATGCGCTCCTTCTCCGCGGCATCCGCGGCGGCCGCCCGCGCGTACGAGTCGACGGCGCGGGCCCGCGTGGCATCCACGTTCGTCGCCATCGAGCGGAACGTCCAGCCGAGCGTGATCACGATGCCGCCCAGGATCAGCGCGAACGACACATCGAGACCGACCGGGAACCAGAAGTCCGGGGCGAAACCGGCTTGGATCATCCGCACGACGCCGAACTGCAGGGGGATGAGAACGGTCGCGACGATCTGGAGGGGGAACGGGAACACCAGCGCGGAGGCCATGGTCGCGAGGTTGATGAGATACCAGGGCCACGGCTGCTCCGTCGGCACCGGATCGGATCCGACCGTGGCGAACGGCCACAGCGCGAGCGTGAGGACGAAGGCCACGACGAAGGTGCCGGCCGTCACGCGTATCGCGCGGCCCGCGAGGCACGCGAGGATCATGGCGGTCAGGGGGATGAACGCGAGCAGCACGAGGGTCAGATGCCACCCGGGGCGCTCGTCTGTGGCACCGAGCGCCGCGATGAACGACTGCGTTCCGAGGACCACGAACCCGACGGCGGCGGCCAGCGCCAGCGCGCGCTCGACGCGCGTGCGCGTGAACGACCCCACCCCCGAGGCGGACTCGCGCGACTGCGAGATCAGGCCCCAGGCCTTGTCGACGGTCGCGGTCGCGGTGTCAGTCGCCACGGAGCGCGCCCCCGCCGTCTGCGGCGGGTTGGGCGAGGATTCCGTCCTCCATCGCACGCCGCAGCAGGTCGACCTTCGTCGGCGCCGGGCGGCCGACGTCGACGTACTTCACCCGGATGCGGGTGATGTTCTCCTTGGCGGTGGAGTACGCGACTCCGAGCCGGTCGGCGACGACCTTGAGCGGCAGTCCCGCCGCGTACAGCCGCAGCACCTCGCGCTCGCGTACCGACAACTGCGCGTCCGCGAACTCGCGGTCTCCTTCGACGGCGCTCGCCCACTCCACGTTGTTGAGCGGCTCGCCGCGGGCCACGGTGCGGATTGCGTGCGTGACGTCATCGATCGGCGAGGCCTTGCTGATGACGCCCGCCGCCCCCGCCGACAGCGCCTCGCGCACGGCGGCCGGGCGGTCGGCGACGCTGTGGATGATGACGCTCGAACCGTCGGCGACCAGCCGCTGCACGTTCTCGGTCACGGTCGTGCCGTCGCCGAGTGTGAGGTCGAGCACGACGACGTCGGCGGGCGACGAGGCGCTGAAGGAGCGCCAGTCTAGGTACTCGGTGACGTTGCTGCCCGAGAACACCACGTCCATGCCGTCTTCGCGCGCGCACGCGGCCTCGAGTCCGAGCCGCACGGACTCGTGGTCGTCGATGAGGGCGACCCGCGTCATGCGGCCACTCTAGCCGCGGGGCGCGCGCGACCGAGCACGGCCACCGCCTCGACATGGTGCGAGTTGGGGAACAGATCGAGCGCGTTCACCTGGTCGGTCTCGTAGCCCGCCTCGCGGAAGGTCGCGAGGTCGCGGGCCAGCGCGACCGGATCGCACGCCACGTACACGACCGTCTCGGGCTCGAGCGCGGCGATGCGCTCCACGACCTCGCGGCCGGCGCCCGACCGCGGCGGGTCGAGAAGCACCACGCCCCGCGTCATCCGCTCGCGCTCGGCGACGGACGCCTCGGCGATCAGCCGGTCGAGCCATCGGTCGACCCGGCCGGTCTCGGCGCGCGCACCGACCCACTCGGCGAGGTTCTCACCCGCGTGCTCGGTGGCGCGGGCATCCGACTCGACGGTCGTGACTCTGGCGCCGCGCCCGGCGAGCGAGGCGAGCGTGGCCGCGAACAGGCCGACGCCGCCGTAGAGGTCGAGGTGGCGGGCATCCGGGTCGATGAAGGCGCCCCCGGTGTGCGGG
>JAUHVN010000490.1 GCA_030425055.1 Actinomycetes bacterium
CGGCAGGATGCGGATGCCGTGCCCCGGCCAGATCGGATCCCAGTTCTGGATGCCCTCCACGTAGTGCCACATGCGGTCGGTGTTGATCAGACGCGCGCCGGCCGCCTCGGTGACCTCCAGCATCGCGCCGTCGACGTACGAGGGGACGCCGGTGACCATCGTCTTCGGCGCGGTGCCGAGTCGCTTCGGCCAGTTGCGGCGCACCAGATCGTGGTTTCCGCCGATGCCGCCCGACGACACGATCGTCGCGCCGGCGGTCACCTCGAACGCCCCGACGACCTCGCGCGACGACGCGACGCCGCGTGTGGCCCCCGATGGGGCGAGCACGTCGCCGCTCGCGCCGACGACGGCGCCGTCCTGGACGGTCAGCTGCGTCACACGATGACGCGGCAGGATCGTGACCCGCCCCGCCGCTTCGCCGGCTTCGACGGCGGCCTGGAACGGCGCCACGAGGCCCGGCCCCGTTCCCCACGTGATGTGGAACCGCGGCACCGAGTTGCCAGGGCCGGTCGCTCCGTAGCCGCCGCGCTCGGCCCACCCGACGACCGGGAAGAACCCGACGCCCTTCTCGCGCAGCCATGACCGCTTCTCGGTGTGCGCGAAGTCGAGGTACGCCTCGGCCCAGCGCCGCGGCCAGGCATCCTCGTCGCGGTCGAAACCCGCGGTGCCGAACCAGTCCTGATGTGCCAATTCGGGGGAGTCGCGGATGCCCATCCGCCGCTGCTCCGGCGAGTCCACGAAGAAGAGGCCGCCGAAGGACCACCACGCCTGACCGCCCAGGTTCGTGCGCGGCTCCTGGTCGACGATCACGACGCTCTTGCCCGCCGCGACCGCCTCGGAGGCGGCGACGAGGCCGGCCAGCCCCCAGCCGATCACCAGGACGTCGGTCGTGCGTGCGGTGGTCGTCGCGGGCATCGGGTCTCCGATCTTCAGGGGCGGGGCTCGAAGGTGTTCACCATGGCATAGGCGGCGCGCTGCAGGTAGTCCCACAGCGTGGCGTCGTGCAGCGGCGAGAGCTCGAGGTCGTCGACCGACGCCCGCATGTGCGCGAGCCAGCGGTCGCGGGCATCGGGGTTCACGT
The DNA here is from genome assembly GCA_030425055.1 of Actinomycetes bacterium. Taxonomy (GTDB): domain Bacteria; phylum Actinomycetota; class Actinomycetes; order Actinomycetales; family Microbacteriaceae; genus Microbacterium. The sequence goes on from JAUHVN010000490.1 coordinate 1,082, forward strand.
GGAACGCCGCGTGGCGCATCCGCAGCCTCGGGTGGCCGCGCTGCGCGCTGTAGTCGGTCGGGCCGCCCCAGTACTGCACCAGGAACATCCGCAGCCGCTCCTCGGCGGGACCGAGGTCCTCCTCCGGGTACATCGGGCGCAGCACGTCGTCGTCGGCGACGCGCCGGTAGAAGCCGGCGACGAGCCGATCGAACACATCGGCCCCGCCGACCTCGTCGTAGAACGAGACGGGTTCGGTCGTCACGGTGAGTCCTCCGCAGGGTCGGGCTTGTCCCGCTTGGGCCGCCACACGGGCCGTGCGGGGACCTCGTCAGTATCGGGTGCCAGCGGGTTGGGCTTGGTCTTCGGAGGATTCGCGCCTCGCACCCGCTGCGCGCCCTCGAGGCCCGACAGCGTGACGGTCGACAGCTGCGGCAGCCGGATGCCGGCCTCGTCCATCGCCGTCTTCACGCGGCGCCGCAGCTCCTGGGCGACGTCGTCCTTGGCGCCGGCGCGCGTCTTCATCACGACACGGACGATGAGCGCGTCGCCCGTCACCGACTCGAGTCCCCACACTTCGGGCTTCTCGATGATGCGCGTGCGCCACTTGGGATCCTCCGAGAGCGCGATCGCGGTGTCCATGAGCGTCGTCTCGACGAGGTCGAGATCGGCGTCGAGCGCGACGGCGAGGTCGACGATGACGCGCGACCATCCCTGCGAGAGGTTTCCGATGCGGGTGATCTCGCCGTTGCGGACGTACCACAGCGTGCCGTTGACGTCGCGCACGTGCGTCACCCGCACGCTGACGTACTCGACGATGCC
>JAUHVN010000491.1 GCA_030425055.1 Actinomycetes bacterium
CGCCGGTGATGAGGGTGAGGACGAGGGTGCTCATCAGTGGGCCTCCGCGTGGACGCCGAGCAGGCGCCGGGTCAGCTCGTCGTCGTCGAGGATCTCGTTCGCCGTGCCGGTGTGCACGACGCGGCCGCCGCCGATGACGATCGCGTCTCCGGCGAGTCGGCGGACGACCTCGAGGTTCTGCTCGACGAGCAGGATCGGCACCGTCTTGGATGCCTCCTGCAGCGCGTCGGCGACCTCGGTCACGATCTTGGGGGCGAGGCCCTTGGTGGGCTCGTCGACGAGCAGGATGCGGTTGTCGTTCAGCAGCGCGCGGGCGACCGAGACCATCTGCTGCTGGCCGCCCGAGAGCGTGCCGGCGACCTGGTCGCGGCGCTGCACGAGGTCGGGGAACAGCTCGGCCACGAACTCGCGGCGCGGCTCGCGCTGGCGCTCGGCGAGGGCGAGGTTCTCGGCGACCGTCAGCTTCGAGAAGATCTCGCGGTCCTCGGGCACGTAGCCGACGCCGCGCTGCACGATGCGGTGGGTGGGCATCCCGTCGATGCGCTCCCCCGCGAGCGTGACTGTGCCGCGACGCTGGATGAGCCCGAGGATGCCGCGCAGGGTCGAGGTCTTCCCCACGCCGTTGCGGCCGAGCACGGCGGTGATGCCGGTGGCGGGAACCGTGAAGGTGACCTCTTCGACGACCTGCTGGCCGGCGATCGAGCATCGCAGGCCCTCGACGGTGAGGATCGGTTCGGCGGCGCTCATGCGGCATCCGTCCCGAGGTATGCCTGCTGCACGGTCGGGTTGTCCATGACCGCCTGGGGGGTGTCGAAGGCGATGATCGTGCCGAAGTACATGACGGCGACCTTGTCGACGAGCCCCATGAGCACGTCGATGTGGTGTTCGACCATCAGCACGGTGCAGCCCTTCTCCTGCTGCATCCGCCGGATGTTCTCGACGAGGCCGGGCACGTCGCCCGACCCGACGCCGGCCATCGGCTCGTCGAGCAGCACGATGCCGGCATCCGTCGCGAGCAGCACTGCGATCTCGAGCTTGCGCTTGTCGCCGTGCGAGATGTCACCCGCCGGCACGTCGGCCATGTGGGTGAGACCGACCTCGGCGAGCTTCTCGTCGGCGACCTCGGTGGCCGGGTCGCGCCGCGTCGGGAACCGCAGCAGCGACGCCGAGCCGCCGAGCGAGACCTGTGCGGCCAGCCGCACGTTCTCTCGCACCGACAGGCGCGGGAACAGGCTCGAGGTCTGGAAGGTGCGCCCCAGTCCCGCCCGCGCCCGGGCGGGCACGGACGCCGACGTGATGTCGGTGCCGTCCATGACGACCCGACCCGACGTGGGCTTCATCAGGCCGGAGATCACGTTGAACAGCGTGGTCTTTCCGGCGCCGTTGGGCCCGATGACGCCGACCAGCGAACCGGCGGCGACGTCGAGGTCGACGTCTTTCAGGATGGTCGCGCCGCCGATCTGCAGGCCCACGTTCTCGACACGGAGTGCCGAGCCCGTGGGCGCCGCAGCGGGCGCGGACGGAACGGGAGTGCTCATTGCGGAGGTGCCTCTTACTGCGCTTCGGCCGGTGCGACGGCGTCGGCGTCGGCCGTGTCGATGAGCTCGGCCACGTACGAGTCGCCGTCGGCGACCAGCTTGACCTGGTACATCTCCTGGATGAGCGCGTGGTCGCCCGTACGGACGGTCATCGTGCCCTTGGGGCCCTCGAACGAGTAGCCCTCGAGCGCGGCGATCATCGCGTCGACGTCGCCCCGGCCCTCGGCGATCGCGTGCACGATCATGAGCGCGGCGTTGAAGCCGTCGGGGCTGAACAGGTCGGGCGTGCCGCCCATGCCCTCGATCGCCTCGATCATGGCGGCGTTCACGTCGTTGTCGTTCG
>JAUHVN010000492.1 GCA_030425055.1 Actinomycetes bacterium
CGACCCCGCCGATGGTGGCGACGAGGACGAGCACGCCGATGAGGATGTGGACGACGCCGTTGCCGGCGTAGCCCGCGCGGGCGAGGGTGCGGACGGCGCGGCTGTCGCCGACTTCACGGGCCGCGTGGCGAGTGCTGGATGTCATGCCGCGAGGGTACGACCGCGCGGCCGCACCGGTCAGGGTATTGACGCGAACGGTGCGGCCGTGGCAGTGGCTACTCGCTGTGGGGCGCTCCGTGCAGGTGGTCGCGGTGCTTCTCGGCCTGATGCTTCTTGGTCGGCAGGTCGAGCGGGCCGGTGACCGACAGCTCGTCCTCCCACACCTCGATGCCTTCGACGCCCGGCAGTCGATCGCGCGTGAACACCGGGTCTCGACCTTCGCGGCGCTGCGACGTGTAGTCCTTGAGCAGCTTGAACGCGATGCCGGAGAGCAACGCGATCGCCACCAGGTTGACGAGGGCCATGAGGCCCATCGCGCCGTCGGCGAAGTTCCACACGACGTCGACCGACAGCAGCGCGCCGATGCCGACGGCGAGCACCGCGAAGATGCGGTAGCCCGTCAGCACACCGCGGTTCGGTGTGATGAACTCGATGTTCGACTCGCCGTAGTAGTAGTTGCCGAGGATCGAGCTGAACGCGAGCAGGAACACGACGACGATCAGCAGGACGTTCGCCCACGCTCCGAGCGAGTCGGTGATGGCGCCCTGCGTGAGGCTGATGCCGCGCTCGGCGCCGTTCACGTCCGGAACCGACACCAGGATGATGAACGCGGTGATCGAGCAGATCAGGAACGTGTCGAAGTAGACGCCGAGCGACTGCACGAGGCCCTGCTTGACCGGATGCGTGACCGCGGCCGTCGCACCGGCGTTCGGCGCCGAGCCCAGCCCCGCCTCGTTCGAGAACATGCCCCGCTTCACGCCGGTGAGGATGATGTAGCCGAGCGTCGCGCCGATCACCTCGCTGACGCCGAACGCCTGCGTGAAGATCCGCGCGAACACGGCGGGGATCTGGTCGACGTGGATGATGACGATCGCGAGGCCCATGAGCAGGTAGATCAGGGCCATGATCGGCACGAGGAACTGCGTGACCGACGCGATGCGGCGCACGCCGCCGAAGATCACGAGCGCCATGAGCACGGCCAGCGTGATGCCCGTGGCCCACGGCAGCCATCCCGAGACGTCTTGGCCGAGTCCGCCCGCGACGGTCGCCTGGATCGTGTTGGCCTGGAGCGAACTGAACGCGATGGGGAAGCAGATGATCAGGATGATCGCGAACAGCACGCCCATCCAGCGGGCCTTGAGGCCGCGCTGCATGTAGTACGCCGGTCCGCCGCGGAACCCGTCCTGGTCACGGGTCTTGAACAGCTGCGCGAGCGACGACTCGATGAACGCCGACGCCGCACCGACGAAGGCCATGAGCCACATCCAGAACACCGCACCGGGGCCGCCGACGGCGATGGCCGTGCCGACGCCCGCGATGTTGCCGACCCCGACGCGCGAAGCCGCCGAGATCGTGAAGGCCTGGAAGGCCGAGACCGATTGCGGCTCGCCCTTCTCGTCGCGCGGGGTCTTGTCGGTGAGCGTGCGGAACATCTCGGGGATGAGCCGGAACTGCACGACGCCCGACCGGATCGTGAAGTACAGCCCCAACCCGATGACGACCGGCAGCACGATCCAGGTCCACAGGTTGTCGCCCCACGTGAGGAGCCAGTCGTTGATCGCATCCATCGGCTCAGTATGTCGGCGCGCCGCTCGCGCCGACAAGGGTGCTCCCGGTATCGGCGCCTATCATGACCGGGTGAAGCGGGACCCTCGCCCTCGGCGTCGGCTGCGCCTGAGCGCGCTGCCGACGCTGTTGGAGTCCGCTCCGGCGTGGCTGC
>JAUHVN010000493.1 GCA_030425055.1 Actinomycetes bacterium
GACGGATCGCGACGACCTCGTCGACCACCGGCGCCAGTCGCGCGGCCGCGATCTCGGCGGGAGCGGTGGCCGTCGTCGTCATGGTTTCATCATGACAGGAGCCTCGGACATTCGTTCGAATGTCGGCTGCATCGCGACCGACCCTTCACCTCAAGAAGCGGCGGCACCCGCAAGCGGATGCAGCGGGATGCCGTGCGTCAACGCCGCCTCGTTCAGCTCGGTGTCGAACGACAGCAGCGAGGTCACGATCGGCCCGAGCGTGAGCATGGTCGCGAGGTGGAGTGCGTCGAGAGTGCGCAGGCCCGACCGGAGGTCGATCGCGCGCTGGGCGACGGCATCCGTCATCGACGCGAGCGCGACGCGGTCGAGCAGCTGGCGCGCGTGCACGGCGGAGAGCCCACGACGATCGACGACGGCGTTCAGCTCGACGGCGAGCAGCCGCGAGGCGATGAGTTCGTGCTCGTCGGCGAACAGGGCGCGGATGCCCTCGGACTCGGGCTCGGCGATGAGCGCCTTCGCGGCGGCCGACGTGTCGAGGTAGATCACAGGCGGTCGGCTCGCACGTCTTCGAGCGACTCGGCGACGGATGCCTCGGATGCCACCGCCTCGAAGGGGAGCGCTCCGCGCGTGCGCGCCGGCGTGATAGCCCCCGACGCGACGAGTTCATCCCACGTGTCGACGGCGGGGGGCGAGAGCTCGGCGACGGGGCGACCGCGATCGGTGACGGTGATCCGCTCGCCGTCGGCGACGCGCGCGAGCACGCGCGCCGTCTGCTGGTTGAGTTCGGTCCTCGTCACGCGAGCCATGGTGTCAGGATAGGCGCGATGTAGGAGAAGTACTACACAGGCGCTTGCTCGCGCTCGCTGCGCCGCGTCCGCGCCCGCCGAATGCCCGCCCTCGCCAGCGCCCCGACCACGCCGATGACGAGCGCGACGATGATCGGGCGCAGCACGAGCTCGGGCGTCGTGGCCGCCATGAAGAAGACGCCGATGCCGTAGTCGACCATCGCCGCCGGGTCGGATGCCAGCACGCGCGTGCCAGCGGCCGCCGAGACCGCGGTGAAGAACGCGGGACCGATCCACAGCGCGGCGAGGCTCACGATGATCGCCGCGACCCGGCCGACGGTCGAGAAGCCGCACCACGCGATCGCGCAGCCCACCAGCACCGCCGGCATCCACTGCAGCACCGGCAGGATGACCTGCGCGGCGCCGGTGGGTCCGAGCAGCAGGAGGTCGCGCAGGGCCACGCCGATCCAGCTCGCCGACACGAGCGCCGCCAGCGACAGCCCGATCGTCGCACCCGGAACGGGTGCGCGGGCGATGAGCAGCAGGATCAGGATGCCGGTGGCGATCGACACCGCCATCACGGCGATGATCGCGGCGGAGTAGAGCGTGGTGCGGCTCGACTCCTCGAGCGAGCGGATGGTCACAACGCTCGACTGCACGGCGGCGGTGATCTGGACGACGAGGACTCCGGCGAGCAGGGCGAGCGTGCCCCACCGGGGGCGGCGGTGGCGGAGTGCGCGCGCCGCGACGCCGGCGGATGCCGCACCCACGACCAGCAGCGCGACGATCGAGGTCAGGTAGTACTGGCTGAACGGCAGCAGCGCGAACGGTGTGCCGGACGTCGATTGATCGGCGGTGAGGTTCTGCAGCGGCAGCCGGGCTCCGGTGATGAGCCAGGGGAACAGCCCGACGATCGCGCCGGCCGCGCCGATGAGCAGCCACGCCCAGGGCGGCAGGGTGGGGTGGTCGGTGCGGGGCGTCGGGGGTGCGGCATCCGTCATCGTCATCGTCAGCCGCCGAACTCGCTGATGAGGATCGGCGGGGTGTGGTTTGTGTCGCAGGCCCGTCTGATCTCGTCGAACGGCTGCTGCA
>JAUHVN010000061.1 GCA_030425055.1 Actinomycetes bacterium
GGCGCTGACCGCCGCGCGACTCGCCGGTGCGGCGCGGGTGCGGTGCGACCCCGACGCGATCGCGGTCGCGTACTCCAGCGAACGGCACCTCCGCCTCGACGGTGTCCGCCCCGACGCGTTCGCTCCGCTTTCGGGCTTCTTCCGCACGGCCGACGTGTGGGTGCGCACCCACGGCAACTATCCGCACCACGCCGACGCGCTCCGCCGCGGACTCGCCCTGACCGCCGACGCCGATCGAGACCGGGTCGCCGCGGTGCTCGGGACTCTGTCGGCCGCCGACGCCTCGGCCGCGATCACGGCGGCCGGCGGGCTGTGCGTCGTGGTCGCCCCCGAGGACCCGGCCGCCGACGCGGCCCTGCGGCGCACTCCCCTGGTCGACACGCGGATGCTGCGAGGCGCCCCCGTGCGACCCCTCGCCGACGATCGGCACGCGCCGCTTCGCGGCATCCGCGTCCTCGACCTCACCCGCGTGATCGCCGGGCCGGTCGCCACCCGCACCCTCGCGCCGAGAGGAGTGACGGCATCGTGGTGGCCCGGCTCTCGGCGTGGGGTTCCGGAGCCGAAGCCGATCGGCGCGGCTTCGACAGCCTCGTGCAGGCGGCATCCGGCATCGCATGGATCGAGGCCGGCGACGGCGAGTCTCCCGGTGCCCTCCCCGCGCAGGCGCTCGACCACAGCGCGGGGTATCTGCTCGCGGCGGGAATCACCTCGGCGCTCGCGCGGCGCGCGCACGAAGGCGGCTCGTGGCTCGTGGAGACGTCGCTGCGACGCGTGGCGGCGCAGCTGCTCGGGATGCCGCGCACCCCGCGGCCCGAACCCGCGGCGACCATCGCCGACGCCGAGCCGCACCTGCAGACGTTCACGGTCGCGGGATCGCAGCTGACCACGACCGCGCCCGCCGCGACCTACGACGGCTCACCCGTCGGCTACGCGGCTCCGCGGCCGTGGGGCGCGGACGCGCCCGCGTGGCGACCGCGCGAGCGCGCGAGCTGAACGCCGACGCACACGACGGCGACGATCGCGCCCCACACCGCGCATGCCGGCGGCAGCATCCGGTAGCCGAGGTGCGCGGGCGTGAAGTCGACGGTGAACGGGCCGAACATCGCGTAGCCCCACACGGCCGCTCCGATCAGCAACCCGGGCAGCGACAACCACACCGCCCAGCGGATCCAGGCGGGCAGCAGCCTCGGCGCACCTATCGGCTGCCGCGTCGCCAGCCACACGATCGCCCACACGGCGAGCATGGCGAGCCCCAGCGCGCTCGATCCGTGCTGCAACCACCGGAAACCCGGGAACGGCCCCCACGGCTCCGCCAGTGCGGGAACGGCGAAGGTGCCCCAGCGCCCCTCGTGCGTGAACAGGTCCCACACGATGTGGCTGGCGACGCCGATCGCGAGCGACGCGAGCAGCAGCAGCGTCGCCGAGAGCGACGGCCGCGGTCTCTCGGCATCCGTCGACGACCGCGGCGCGAAGGTCTCACGCCAGGCGTCTCCGGCGCCGCGATCCCACGCTTCGGGCAGACGGGCGGAGAGCCACCGCGGCGACAGCTCGCGCGCGCCCGGTCGCAGCACGCAGCGCCACGCGAGGAGCAGCCCGAGTGCGAGCGCGATCGTCGCCGGAAGCCAGACGAGGCTGTGGGTCAGTCCGTAGTGCAGCGGGATGCCGCGGACGAACAGCGGCAGGTCGGGCGCCATCGCGCCGACGGCGATCGCGGCCGGGACCAGCGGTGTGCGCAGGAACGGCAGCGCCACCACCGCGTGGCTCGGGGTGAACGGCACGCGTCGTCAGGACCCGATGAACACGCCGGCGAGGGTCTTCTTGCCGCGCCGCAGCACGGACACTCCCCCGGGCAACCCGCCGGTCACCACGGTCGACTCGTCGTCGACCTTGGCGCCGTCCAGCGAGACCCCGCCCTGCGCGAGCGCGCGCCGGCCCTCCGACAGGCTCGAGACGAGCCCCGTCTCGACCAGCGCCGTCAGCACGCCGGTGTCGGGCGCGAGCGTCGCGTTCGGCAGCTCGTCCAGCGCACTGCGCAGCGTGGCGGCGTCGAGCCGGGTCAGATCGCCCTGCCCGAAGAGCGCCTCGGATGCCGCGATCACGGCGGCCGTGGCATCCGTGCCGTGGACGTACGTCGTGACCTCGAGCGCGAGTCGGCGCTGCGCCGCGCGGCGGAACGGCTCGGACTCGACCATGCGCCCGTACTCCTCGATCTCGGCGCGCGTGAGGAACGTGAACACGCGCAACCGCTCGAGCACATCGGCGTCGTCGGTGTTGAGCCAGAACTGGTAGAAGCGGTACGGGCTGCACATGTCGGCATCGAGCCAGATCGCATTGCCCATGCTCTTGCCGAACTTGGTGCCGTCGCTGTTGGTGATCAGCGGCGTGCCGATCGCGTGCACGGACGTGCCCTCGACGCGGTGGATGAGATCCACGCCGCTGGTGAGGTTGCCCCATTGGTCGCTGCCGCCGGTCTGCAGGACGCAGCCGTACTGGCGGAACAGCTCCAGGTAGTCGAGCCCCTGCAGGATCTGGTAGCTGAACTCGGTGTAGCTGATGCCGGCCTCGGAGTTCAGCCGGGCGCTGACGGCATCCTTCTTGATCATCGTGCCGACGCGGTAGTGCTTGCCGATGTCGCGCAGGAAGTCGATCGCCGACAGCGGCGCCGTCCAGTCGAGGTTGTTCACGATGAGCGCGGCGTTGTCGCCCTCGAAGCTCAGGAACCGCTCGACCTGCGCGCGCAACCGGCCGACCCACTCCTCGACGACGTCCTTCGGGTTGAGCACCCGCTCGGCGTCGCGGCCGCCGGGGTCGCCGACGAGTCCGGTCGAGCCGCCGACGAGGCCGAGCGGACGGTGGCCCGCCAGCTGCAGCCGACGCAGCACGAGAAGCTGCACGAGATTGCCCAGGTGCAGGCTCGGCGCGGTCGGATCGAATCCGCAGTAGTACGTGATCGGGTCTCCGCCCAGCAGCGCGCGCAGCGCGTCCTGATCGGTGGACACATGCACGAGTCCGCGCCAGACCAGCTCGTCCCATACGTTCTCGAACGTCGGGTCGTTGGCGGGGGCGGTCGCGCTCACGGGGGCGTTCAGCACGCGTGCCAGGCTATCAGCGGGCGGATGCCGGTCCGGTCAGGCTGTGGTCCCGGTCAGGCTGTGGTCCGGTCAGGCCGTCGTGCCCCACCACACCAGCAGCGCGGCACCGAGCGCCACCGACCAGCTCACGAGGCTTCCGACGAGGAAGTACTCGGCACGCGCGCCCGTGCCGCTGTCACGCGAGATCTCGGGGAAGCGCACGATGCCCTTCGCCGCGAGCACCGCGGCGATCAGCGTGAATGCCCCGCTCAACGTCAGCGCGAACACCATCACCCGCTCGAGCGGCCCGATGAGGCGGCCGCCCTTGAACGCCTGGGCGTCCTCCCCGCGGTCGGCCTCGACCCCGCCGTCGCGGAGCGCGGCCCGCACCACGACGTTGCCCGATTCGAGCAGGAACACGACGGCGCCGATGATCATCACCGCGGCATCCGGTGTCACGGCGACCAGCGCCGAACCGGGGATGAAGTCCGTGAGCGGCGCATCCGCTCCGGAGCGGGGCACGATCGCGACCGCCGCGGCGCACAGCGCCGCCAGCAGGGCGACCGGCCACAGCCCCGCGGCACCGCGGCGTCCGCCCGGCATTGCGAGCGCCCACGCGGCCGCGGCGGCGACCCCGAAGAACCACCACACCCAGCCACCGGCGAGGTACGCGACGGCGAGCAGCAGCGCGGCGCTGCCCGCATAGCCGATCCAGCGGTGTCGCGGACGCAGGTAGAGGCGCACGAGGTCGGCGGCGCCGATCGCGGCGAGGACGAGTCCGGCGACGATCATGCGGCACTCCCATCGACGAGCTGCCGGAACCCGGCGACGACGGCGCCCGCTCCGGCCGTGGACAGCGCCTGCGAGACGGCCGACTGGCTCACACCCTCGGCCTCGGCGAGCTCTCCCTGCGTGCGGCCCAGACAGCGACCGAAGGTGAGGCGACGCGTGCGTTCGCTCATCCCCGCGACCAGCTCGTCGCGGGCGAGCAGGTAGGCATTGGCGAGGGCGATGCGCGCGTCCATAGCGGCATCCTCCCCCTGGCCGCCGACGATCTGGCTGCGCGCGCTCGGCACGGCGCGTCGTGCGAGCTCGTGCACGCGTTCGATCGCCGCGCGCGCCGCCCACCAGCCCGGTCCGTCCGACAGTTCGCCCGCCGCGGTGGTGAACGAGCCGATCGCCCCGATTCCGATGCCGAAGCGCAGCGCGAGTCCGTCGGGCAGCCGAAGCTGCAGCAGCAGCAGCGAGCCCAGCGCGGCCTCGAGGTTCGGGTACACGCCCTGGAACTCGTCGCCCACCGTCGCGGTGAGAGGTGCGGATGCCACGGGGTGCGCTTCTTCGACGTCGATGATCGCCTGTTCGAGCGCGGCCTGCGCCGCCGATCGGTCGGGCAGTCGTCGGGACCCGACGATGTCGGCGATCACCGCCGCGGAGTTTCGGTCCATGCGGATAAGTGTATGACTTATTTATGCAGAATAGAAGTCAAAGACTGATATTCGTGGGTCATAAGCCCAACGCGTGGGCGGTCTGCTGTGCCCGTGCGATGAGTTCGGCACGCTGCTCGGCGACGCGCTCCGGCGCCGTACCGCCGGCCCCGCTGCGAGAGGCGACCGAACCCTCGACCGTCAGCACCGTGCGCACGTCGGGTGCGAGGTGGGGCGACACCTCGGCCAGCAGGTCGTCTGACGCATCCTCGAGCCCGATGCCGCGCACTTCGCATGCGCGCACGAGCGCCCCCGACACCTCGTGCGCCTCTCGGAAGGGAACCCCCTGACGCACCAGCCAGTCGGCGACGTCGGTCGCGAGCGAGAAGCCCTGCGGGGCGAGTTCGGCCATCCGCGCAGTGTCGAAGCGCAGCGTCGCGACCATGCCCGTGAAGGCCGGCAGCAGCACCTCGAGCGTGCGGACCGAGTCGAAGACGGGCTCCTTGTCCTCTTGCAGATCGCGGTTGTACGCGAGCGGCAGACCCTTGAGCGTCGTCAGAAGGCCCGTGAGGTTTCCCACGAGACGGCCCGACTTGCCGCGCGCGAGCTCGGCGATGTCGGGGTTCTTCTTCTGCGGCATGATGCTCGACCCCGTCGAGTAGCCGTCGTCGAGGTTCACGAATCCGAACTCGCGCGTGTTCCACAGGATGATCTCCTCGGACAGCCGCGACAGGTCGATCCCGATCTGCGCGCACACGAACGCGAACTCGGCGACGACGTCGCGCGCCGCGGTGCCGTCGAGGGAGTTCTCGGACGGGCGGCTGAGCCCGAGCTCACGGGCGACGAGCTCGGGGTCGAGTCCGAGGCTCGACCCCGCGAGCGCTCCCCCGCCGTACGGCGAGACCCGCGCGCGCTCGCGCCAGTCGCGCAGCCGCTCGAGGTCGCGCACCAGCGGCCACGCGTGGGCCTGCAGGTGGTGGGCGAGCAGGATGGGCTGCGCGTGCTGCAGATGCGTGCGGCCCGGCATGACGGCATCCGGATGCGCTTCGGACTGCGCCACGAGCGCGTCGATGAGCCGCAGCAGGTCGCGTGCGATCACGGCGGCGTGGTCGAGCAGATACAGCCGCACGAGGGTCGCGATCTGGTCGTTGCGACTGCGCCCGGCGCGCAGGCGACCGCCCAGCTCGGGACCGACCTCGGCGATGAGCGCCTGCTCGAGCGCCCCGTGCACGTCTTCGTCGTCCGGACCCGGACGCAGGGTGCCGTCCGTGACGGCCGCGGCGACGGCATCCAGCCCCGCGTGCATGCGCGCGGCCTGGTCGGCGTCGAGGTAGCCCGCCGCCGCGAGCGCCTCGGCGTGGGCGTGCGAGCCGCGGATGTCGTACAGGGCGAGATCCCAGTCGAAGTGGGTGGACCGGCTCAGCTCGGCCAGCTCGGGCGACGGCCCGGATGCGAAGCGGGCGCCCCACAGCGCGCCCTCGTTGGTGCCGTCGGCCTTCTCGTCGCTCACCGCACCAGCCTACCGAGCGGCGTCGGTGCGGCTCGCGTGCGGCTCCGGTCCCGCGAACCGTCACGTTCTGACAGAACCGGCACGCGACGCCGCGGGGCTCGGACAGAATGTGTCGGTTCGCGGTTCCAGGTCGCGGCGACAGAGCGGATGCTGCTACCCGCCGGGGCTGTCGGGGACGGCGGCGCGCTCGAGCTTGTGCGTCAGCCACTCGAGAGGCCCGCGGCCGACCAGCAGCGCCCACGCCGTGCAGGCGGCGACCGTCACGAGGGTGAACGACCAGAAGGGGTCGCGGTCGCGCAGCGCGCCGAGGGCGCTCAGCTCGCCGAACGACACGGACAGCATCACCGTGAGGGCGACGAGCTGCCCCACATACGCGCTCAGCGGCATCGCGCCGGTCGCGCGGATCGGCAGCACGACCCATGTCAGCGGGGTGCGGCACAGCAGCAGGCACACCGCGAGCGCCGCGAGCGCGAACCCGCCCGAGCCGATCACCTCGAGCACCCCCGACGAATGCGCCCGCGCGGTCCATACGTCGGCCCAGTAGGAGCCCGCCTCGGCGGAGCGCGGCGCGCCGGTCGTGCCGAGCCCGTACCCGAGCGCCGCGAGCGCGGTGCCGCCGACCAGCATCCACAGCTGCACCCGCAAGCGTGCGACGCCCGCGCGCGCCACGGCCAGACCCGCGAGGACGAAGGCGATCCACACGATGAACGGGTAGTGCCACCCCACCAACAGGCCCAGGTCGTGACCCACGACGGTGCGGGCGAACGGCATCCGGTCGAGCCAGGCGTGCACGAACGGCATCACCACCGCCAGTCCTGCGGCGATCGCGAACAGCGCGGGCGCCCGCAGCGGCAGGAACGGCAGGGCCAGCACGAACATGAGGGCGTACGCCGGCAGGATCACGATCACCGGCAGCGACAGCGCGACGAACACGAAGCCGATCGCGAACAGGATGCCGGCGCGCACCGCCAGCCGCCCGCGCGCGCGGCGCAGATCGTCGCCTCCGACCGGTCGCGCTCCCCCGGTGACGATGCCCATCGACACCCCGGCGAGCGTCGCGAACAGGATCGACGACCGCCCGGCCGCCACGGCGCCCCACGTCGACGGGTCGAGCAGGTCGACGGGCTCCTGCAGCCACAGCAGGTGCGCCGCGAGCATGCCGATCACCGCGAGGCCGCGCGCGAGATCCACGCCGGCGACCCGCCCCGGTGCCGTCAGCCGCGCCCAGTTCTCGCGCAGTCGCGACCCGCCCGGCGCCGACCCCGAGCCCGCCGGGCCCGTCACTCCTGACGCAGAAGCCACACGAGCAGGGCCTTCTGAGCGTGCAGGCGGTTCTCGGCCTCGTCCCACACGACGCTCTGCGGGCCGTCGATGACCTCGGCGTCGACCTCGTAGCCGCGGTCGGCGGGCAGGCAGTGGATGAAGATCGCGCCGCCGTCGGCGAGCGACATCAGCTCCTGCGTCACCTTGTACCCGCCGAGATCGCGCAGCCGCGCGAGCTTCTCCTCCTCCTTGCCCATCGACACCCACGTGTCGGTGACGATGACGTCCGCACCGGCGGCCGCCTCGTTGGGGTCGGTGTACAGCGTGACCGAGCCGCCGGTCTCGGCGGCGCGCGCATCGGCATCGGCCACGACGTCTTCGCGCGGCGCGTACGCCTCGGGCGACGCGACCCGCACGTGCATGCCCGCCGTGACGCCCGCGAGCATGTACGAGTGCGCCATGTTGGAGCGTCCGTCGCCGAAGAACGCGAGCGTCAGGCCGGGCAGCTCGCCCTTGTGCTCGGTGATCGTCAGCAGGTCGGCGAGCAGCTGGCACGGGTGGAAGTCGTCGCTGAGCGCATTGATCACCGGCACGCGCGTGCCCGCGGCCATCTCTTCGAGGCCCGCCTGCGCGTACGTGCGCCACACGATCGCCGCGACCTGACGCTCCATGACGCGTGCCGTGTCGGACGGCGTCTCCTTGCCGCCGAGCTGGCTGTTCGCCGTCGAGATGATCAGCGGCGAGCCGCCCAGGTCGGCGATGCCCACGGCGAACGACACCCGGGTGCGGGTCGACGACTTGTCGAAGATCACCGCGACCGTCTGGGGACCCGCGAGGGGCTTGAGCTTCCAGCGGTCCTTCTTCAGCGCGACGGCGAGATCGAGGATCTCGGCCTGCTCGGCCGGGCTGAGGTCGTCGTCTCTGAGCAGGTGGCGGGTCATTTCGTCTCCCTCGGGTCGCTCGATGCGGCGACGTCGTCGGCGTGCTCGGTCACGGCATCCAGCAGCAGCGAATCCTCGACGGTGCGCAGGGATGCCTGGAACAGCTGCGCGAACTCGTCGATCTCGACGTCGCCGATGTTCAGCGCCGGCACGAGTCGGATGGTGTCGTCGTTGGGGGCGTTGATGACGAGGCCGTGCTCCTGCGCGGCGGCCACGACGGCCTTCGCGACGGGATGCGTGAGCCCGACGCCGATGAGCAGGCCCTTCCCGCGGCATCCGTCGATGAGCGGCGACGCGAGGCCGTCGATCGCCGCCCGCAGCTGCGCGCCCCGCTCGACCGCGTTCGTGAGCAGGTCGGCGCGCTCGATCTCGGCGAGCACGGCATCGGCGACCGCGGTGCCCAACGCGTTGCCGCCGAAGGTCGATCCGTGGGTGCCGGGATAGAACAGCTCGCTCGCCTCGCCGAACGTGATGAGCGCCCCGATCGGGAACCCACCGCCGATCCCCTTGGCGACGGTGATCGCATCGGGCGTGATTCCCGCGTGCTGGAACGCGAACCACTCGCCGGTGCGGCCGGCTCCGGTCTGGATCTCGTCGACGATCAGCAGCGCCCCGTGGCGCTGTGTCAGCTCTCGCGCCGCGCGAAGATAGCCCTCAGGCAGATCGACGACGCCCGCCTCGCCCTTGATGGGTTCGAGGATGAGCGCCGCGACGCGGTCGTCGATCGCCGCCTCGAGCGCCGCGATCGACGTGTCGAGGAACTCGACGCCGGGCGTCATCGGCAGGAACGGCTCCTGCATCCACGCCTTGCCGGTGAGCGCGAGCGTGCCCATCGTGCGGCCGTGGAACGCGTCGGTGAGCGCGAGGATGCGCGGCCGGTCGGCGCCGCCGTGCAGGCGGGCGAGCTTGAAGGCGGCCTCGTTGGCCTCGGCGCCCGAGTTGCCGAAGTAGACGCGCCCGCGCTCGCCCGTGCCGGCCAGGCGCTTCAGCCGCGCGGCGAGGCGCAGCTGCGACGGGGTCGCGAAGTAGTTGGAGACATGCGCGAGGGTCGCCGCCTGCTGCGAGATCGCCTCGACGAAGACGGGATGCGCGTGGCCCAGCGAGTCGACCGCGATGCCCGCGAGGAAGTCGAGGTAGCGCTTGCCGTCGGCATCCCACAGATACGCGCCCTCGCCCCGCACGAACTGCTGCATGCGCGGACCGAAGCTGCGGACCAGATCCCGCCCGGCGTCGTCCTGCCACGTCATCCTTCGACCACCTCCGTGCCGATGCCCTTGCTGGTGAAGACCTCGACCAGCACCGAGTGCGCGACCCGGCCGTCGATGATCGCGGCCTTGTCGACGCCGCCCTCGACCGCGTCGAGGCACGCCTGCATCTTGGGGATCATGCCCGACTCGAGACGCGGCATCATCTCGCGCAGCTGCGTCGAGGTCAGGTGCGACACGAGCGAGTCGCGGTTCGGCCAGTCGGCGTACAGGCCCGCGACATCGGTGAGCACGACGAGCTTCGAGGCGCGCAGCGCCACCGCGAGCGCGGCGGCTGCGGCATCCGCGTTCACGTTGAGCGAGTGCCCCGGATGATCGAGGTCGGGCGCGATCGACGACACGACGGGGATGCGGCCGGCGGCCAGCTGATCGAGCACCGGCTGCGGGTCGACCTCGACGACGTTGCCCACGTTGCCCAGGTCGTGTTCGACCCCGTCGACGACGACGCCACGGCGGCGACCGCCGAAGAGCCCGGCGTCCTCACCGCTCAGGCCCGTCGCGAGGGGGCCGTGCGCGTTGATCTTGGCGACCAGCTGCGGGTTGATCTGACCGGTGAGCACCATGCGCACCACCGAGATCGCCTCGGTGGAGGTGACGCGGTAGCCGCCCTTGAACTCGCTCGGAATCGCCAGGCGGTCGAGCATGGTCGAGATCTGCGGACCGCCGCCGTGGACGACGACCGGCTGGGCGCCGGCATAGCGCAGGTAGGCGATGTCGGCGGCGAAGGCCTCCTGCAGCTCGTCGCTGACCATCGCGTTGCCGCCGTACTTGACGACGATGATCCGGTCGCGGAAGCGCCGCATCCACGGCAGCGACTCGATGAGCGTGGCCGCTTTCGCCGACGCCTCGGCGGGATCGGTGTCCTGGATGTCGGTCATGAGGAGTACGCGCTGTTCTCGTGGACGTAGTCGTGGGTCAGGTCGTTGGTGAGGATCGTGGCCGCAGCGTCGCCGACCTTGAGGTCGATGACGACGACGGTCTCGCGCGGTGTGAGATCGACAGCCTCTCGCGGCGCGTCGGGACCGCCGGCGGTGCACACCCGCACGCCGTTCATCCACACGTCGACGTCGTACGGGTCGAACGCGGCATCCGTCGTACCGATGGCGGCGAGCACCCGACCCCAATTGGGATCGTTGCCGAAGATCGCGGCCTTGAAGAGGTTGTTGCGCGCGACCGAGCGGCCCACGGCCACCGCGTCGTCCTCGTCCGCCGCGTTCGTCACCTGGATCCGGATGTCGTGGCTCGCGCCCTCGGCGTCGGCCTGCAGCTGCTCGGCCAGGCTCTGGCACACCTCGGTGAGCGCGAACGCGAACCCGTCGAGGTCGGGGCGGATGCCGGTGGCCCCGCTGGCCATCAGGGTCACCTGGTCGTTCGTCGACATGCAGCCGTCCGAGTCGAGCCGGTCGAATGTGACCCGGGTCGCGCGACGCAGCGCGGCGTCGAGCTCGTCGGAGTCCAGGTCGACGTCGGTCGTGATCACGACGAGCATCGTGGCCAGGCCCGGCGCCAGCATCCCGGCACCCTTCGCCATGCCGCCGATCGTCCACCCGTCGCGGGTGACGACGGCGCGCTTCGGCCGCGAGTCAGTCGTCATGATGGCCTCGGATGCCGCCACTCCCCCGTCGGCCGACAGCGCGGCGATCGCCTGCTCGGTGCCGGTGAGCACCTTGGCGCGGAACGTCTCGTCGCCGGTGCCGATGAGCCCGGTCGAGCAGACGAGCACATCGCCGGCGCTCACGCCGAGCAGCTCCGCGGCCTTCTCGGCCGTCTGGTGGGTGGTCTGGAAGCCGAACGACCCGGTGAAGCAGTTCGCGCCGCCTGAGTTGAGGACGACCGCTTCGACGAGGCCGTCGGCGACCGCCTGCTGCGACCAGATGATCGGGTTGGCCTTGGCGCGGTTGCTCGT